>NZ_JBBMEU010000043.1:0-18125 GCF_040096415.1 Megasphaera intestinihominis | reverse complement strand
ATGTGTTTTAGCAGATTCATTATACTTCAAAGTGTGGTTACGCGATATTTATTTGTTCAAAAAGTTGTAAACTGCTGTCATTCTGATGCAAAATCACAGATAGGATACGGCGACACCGGCCAGGGCCTGGCCTTCATGGAGATGGACGGCCTGCTTTTCACTGACATAGATATCGTAATACTGGCGCTTACTTTCCAAGAGGATGACCGGCGTGTCGGCCTGGACGATTTCCCCCTGCTTGGCCAGGAGCTTGAGGACTTTCCCGTCTTCCGGCGCCCGCAGGGTCAGGCGGTCTTTCTGGACTTCCAGCTGCTGGAGCCGGACCTGGAGCTGATTGCGCTGCTGGACCAGCGATTCCCGGTCGTGACGCTTGTTGGCAATGGTCTGCCGCTGTTCTTCGATCTGCGGCAGCTGGAGGGAATCACTGTCTCCCGTATCGACGGCACCGCCCAATAATTTCGATAAGGCCTGTTGCTGCTGGTTCATATTGGCCTGGGCTACGGACAAAGCCGCCTGGGAATCGTCAAAATCAGCCTTGACAATGGCTCCCTGGCGATACAGCGACGATTTACGGTCATAATCACGCTGAGCATTGACCAGCGTTGCCGTCGCCGAATCGATGGCTGCTCGCTGCTGGTCGAGCTGGCGCCGGCTTTCTTCCTGCGACGTATCGGTCTAGACAAAGCCGATGGCGATAGTCCCTTCCATCGACTGGATCTGGGCGTCGAGCTGAGCTATCTGAGCCTGGGTCTTGGCAATATCCAAGTCAACGTCGGTACTGTCGAGCTGCATGAGGATGTCGCCGGCCTTGACCTCCTGTGATTCCTGGACAGCTTCGTTCACCATCTTGCCACTGACGGACTGAAAAGAAACCTTGACCTGCTCTGCCGTCAATATCCCGTCCTTATTGGCGATACCCTGGGCCACGGCATCATTTCCCTTATACATGAGCAGGACACCGCCTGCCAGGAGGATGCCGATGAAAAAGAGGCCCAGGCGCCATGCCCGCTTTGGCAGATGCACTGTTTGTCCCTTCATGGTAATCATTCCTTTCTCTCTATTATAATTAGCTAACTAACTACATAGGTGAATCAAGAGGTTACGTTCTATTATAGCGTAACCGTATCCGAACACATTGATTAGCTTATTAACTATAATTATATGCCCGAAAAAGAATAAAGTCCAGTCCCTGAATCAGGACTGGATTTCTTTGGACAAAGCTCCGGCCGCCTTGGTTTCATCATCCAAGGACAGCCGGGCCAGGCGTTCGATGAGAAAGACGCGGCGATTGAAGAAATTGACGAAGCGCCCGACGAGCATGGCCGACACTAGCGTGCCGACGCCAAGGCCAGTCAGGGTCCCCAGGCCGCCGTAAAGGGTCGACAAGATGACGGCAATGGTGACCATGGTCGAATCGAAGGCGACTTTCGTCGAGCCCATCCACCATTTCCCCGTCTGGGCAATGGCCTTGACGGCCCCCGTCGCCAGGCACCATCAGGACCTGCGACGCCACTTCGATGCAGATGCCGAAGGCCAGGGTCGCACAGCCGGCCACTAAGAGAACTGCGGCAAAAGGCCAGTTCAGTCCCTGTAATCCTGCCATGGCGTGCATGAAAAAGTCGATGGCTGCGCTGAAGACGAAGTTAATGGCAATCTGCAGCAGCTCTACGGGCCGGAGCTGGCGCGCAGCAGGGCAATCTGCAAGACGATGAAGGCCATGTTGAGGACAAAGGTCAGCTGGCCGAAGGTCCACGGCGTATAGAGGCTGACGACGAGGGGCACGCTGGAAGTGGGCGACGTCCCCAGGCTGGCGACAGTAATCAAGTCGATGCCGAAGGCCGTCATCAAGATACTGCAAAGAAATACACTGACCCGTATTTTCAAATGATGCATATGACGCATACTCAATCGCCCCACTTCTTTTCATTCTCCATAATGCGATGAAACGTCGCCATGAACTGCTGGCGTGCTTCCGGCTCGATGCCCTGCCACATTTCATCGTCGATGCCATAAATGACCTCACGGATCCGCTTGGCCTTTTCCCAGCCCGTTTCCGTCAGGAAGATGGCCACGCCCCGCTGGTCTTCGGGCCGCGTTTCCTTGCGGATGAGGTCCAGCTTTTCCATGCGTTTCAGCAGGCTGGTCACCGTCGACTTGTCGATGATGCACTCGCGGCTGATATCCTTTTGGCTGGCGCCGTCATGGAACCACAGATATTCCAGTATCTTAGGCTGACCGGGCATGAGCCCTTCCCGCTTGATGCGGCGGCCGATTTCCCGGTTCGACCGGTGAAACCCTAACAACAGTAAAATATGCAACGCTTCTTCGTCCATGGCGATTCCCCTTTTAATTAGTTTTAATTCCAACTACATTCCTTATTATATCGCAAGAAGTAGAAAAGTCAACAGGGCGCCCCTTACGAGGGGCGCCCACTCCAGGACATGTACGATTTACCAACCACTTTGCTAGAAAAATCCTCCATATTCTGAGACGGGCTCGCCACGTGCGAGCCCCTACAAACTGCAAAATAACATCGGTCTGCAATCAATGAGCCGTTTCGGCAGCAGGCAGTTCGCTGGTGCAGTGCGGGCAGCGGGTTGCATCGTCCGCGATGGGCTGGCGGCAGAACGGGCAGAGCCGCGGTTCTGGAGCCGGTTCCGGTTTGGGCAGGAAGCGGTTCAGCTGTTTGAGGACCATGAAGATGGCAAAGGCGATAATCAGGAACTCAATGACCGTGTTGAGAAAGGAACCGTACGCAATGACAGGGATCCCGGTGGCTTTCGCTTCGGCCAGGGAATCGACGTGTTCTGTGCTCAAAGGGATGAAGAAGTCCGAAAAATCAATCCCGCCGAGGAGGACCCCAAATGGGGGCATAATAATGTTGTTGACCAGTGACGTGACGATTTTCCCAAAAGCTCCGCCGACGACGACACCGACTGCCATGTCCAGCACGTTCCCACGCATGGCAAATTCTTTGAATTCCTTGATGATGCCCATGTTTTCCACTCCTATCTGTGGTGTAAAAAATAAATTATAAAAAAATAGGGACTCGCATGATGGCAGAAACCGTCGTGCGAGTCCCTATTCATCATAGCGGAAAAAGGGCAAGCTGACAATGATTTTTTGTTTTTGTTATATTTATTTAATAAAGCGACAGGAGCTGCGGCAACAGGCCTGATTCCTGTATGGCTTCGATACATTCCAGGATGCCGACGGCCAGGACGAACCAGAGGACGTCGCCGGCAGCGTGGCGGAAAACTTTCGGTTTGACTGTATATTCCTTAGGTTCATGGTAGAGCGACCATTTCGGGAAAAACCGAGGCACTTCCCGGATGTAGGCGCTGTACGGTTCCCCGAAGAGGCGGTGCAGCCGGGCTTCTTCCGTATGGATGACCGGGATGTACATGACGGCGAAGAGGAGGACCAGCAGCACCGTCAGGGTCAGCGATTCCGTGCACAGACCGACGCCGATGCCGCCGAGGAAGCTGAAGAAATACAACGGATTCCGGCAGACCGAGTACGGCCCTTCGCGGACCAGGACGTCATTCTTATAGCCGGCAATATACTGGGCGCACCACATGCGGCCTGCCATGGCGGCGCCGACGCAGAGACAGCCCACGAGGAATAAGATGCCCGAGATATACGGGGCCGTGACATCCAATTCCTTTTGCGAGAACATGAATAAAAATAAAAACAGAAGCCCAATGACTTGGGAAATACGGGTGCGGTAATGGTCCAGGAAATACATGGTGACTCCTCCTCTTGTCCTAATTGATAAGGCCAGTATAACGGTCATTTCTAACGAAAGATTAGGCAAAAGTTAAAGGAATCATAAAGATTTGTGAACAGACTGCGTATTCTTTGTAACAACTTTTATGATACAATAAAAGAAACGTCATTCGTCCATTTTTAAGGAGGCATCTGCCATGTTCAAAAAATTACTCATATTTACCCTCAGCGCCCTGCTCTGCTGCGGCGCGGCTGTCGCGGCCGACACGACGACCATGACCGACAAGGCCCGCCAGGCTGAAACACAGTCCCTGCCGTCGACGATCAAACATCTCGACCTGGTCCTGGTCCTCGATAAGAGCGGCTCCATGTATGGCCTGGAAAGCGATACTATCGGCGGCTACAACGCCATGATTGCCAAAGAAAAAGACCTCGACGTCGACACCAAGGTCACGACGGTCCTGTTCAACAATAAAGTCGACATCCTGACGGACCGCAGCAACATTAACAGCCTGTCGGACATGACAACCAAGGATTACCGCGTCGGCGGCTCGACGGCTCTCCTCGATGCTGTAGGCAACACGATTGCCAAGATTTCCGACACGCCGGGTATTTCTGACAAAGATCATAAGGTCATCTTCGTCATCATCACGGACGGACAGGAAAATGCCAGCACGGAATATTCCAAGGCGACGATCCAGAAAATGATTTCCGATAAAAAAGCCCAGGGCTGGGACTTCATTTTCCTCGGAGCCAATATCGACGCCGCTTCGGAAGCCCAGAACCTGGGTATCGATGCCGACCATGCCGTCAAGTACCGCAATACATCGACGGGCGTCCAGAAGAACTTCGCCGCCATTGCCGCTTATACGCGCAGTGCCGTCCAGCAGCAAGACGACGACTCCTGGAAAGATAACATCGAAAAGGATAAGTAAGGCTTATTTCAAACCTGCCAATTTGGCCGGGTCCATGGCTTTGTCGAACTGCTCTGCCGTGACCCATCCCGTCTTCAGGGCTGACTCTTTCAGGGTCAGCCCTTCTTTGGCTGCCTGTTTGGCAATGGTGCAGGCCTTGTCATAGCCGACGAGGGGCACCAGGCCCGTGACCAGGATGAGCGAGTTGTAGAGGTTGGTCGCAATCCGTTCGCGGTTCGGTTCGATGCCGACGACGCAGTGCTTGCGGAAGGAATCCATGCAGTCCGTGAGCAGGCGGATAGACTGGATCAGGTTGTAGGCGATGACGGGCATGAAGACATTGAGCTCGAAGTTCCCCTGGCTGGCGGCGATGCCCAAGGTCGCGTCGTTGCCCATGACCTGGACGGCGACCATAGTGACGGCTTCGCACTGCGTCGGGTTGACTTTGCTGGGCATGATGGAGCTGCCCGGTTCATTTTCGGGGATACGGATTTCGCCGATGCCGCAGCGCGGTCCCGACGACAGCCAGCGGACGTCATTGGCGATCTTCATGAGGTCACAGGCCAGGGCCTTGAGCATGCCGTGGACGACGACGAGTTCATCCTTACTGGTCAGGGAATGGAACTTGTTCGGCGCCGTATGGAAGGTCGTGCCCGTCAGCTGGCTGACGATTTCGGCAAAGCGCACATCGTAGCCTTTCGGGCAGTTGATGCCCGTGCCGACGGCCGTGCCGCCCATGGCCAGGTCGCGGAGGAAATCGACGCCCTGGACCAGCATATCCCGGTCGCGCTGAACCATGCGGGCCCAGCCGCTGAATTCCTGGCCCAGCGTCAACGGTGTGGCATCCTGCAAGTGGGTCCGGCCGATCTTGACGATGTCCTTGAAGGCTTCCTGTTTGGCCCGGAGCGCCTGATAGAGGGCTTCCATGGCGGGGAACAATTTTTCTTCGATGAGCAGGACGCCGACCATATGCAGTCCCGTCGGGAAGGTATCGTTCGAGCTCTGGGAATGATTGACGTGGTCATTGGGATGGACGTTCAAGTCCTTGCCCTGGGCCTGTAAAATCTGCTTGGCCCGGTTGGCGACGACTTCGTTGACATTCATGTTGAACTGCGTGCCGCTGCCGGTCATCCAGACGGCCAGAGGGAAATTGCCGTCGAGCTTGCCGGCCAGGATGTCATCGCAGGCCTGGACGATGGCGTCGGCCCGGTCGCCGTCGACGACGCCCAATTCCTTGTTGGTCAAGGCAGCAGCCTTCTTCAAATAGGCAAAGACCGTGACCATTTCAGGCGGAATTTTTTCCGTGCCGATCTTAAAATTCTCGAAACTGCGCTGTGTCTGGGCACCCCAGAGTTTATCAGCCGGGACTTTGATTTCTCCCATCGAATCTCTTTCTATACGGTATTCCATGAAAACCTCCAATCAGATTATATAAAACATAGCGGACTCAGGCGGGCGCCCTTTGGGTCGCCCCTACGTTGGGTCCCCACAGGGGACCATTCGAGGAACGATGAACGACCTACGACAAGCCCATGGGATTGGGCTGGAAGATGCGGCCGTCCATGAGTTGCAGGTCATCGGCGATGAGCGGGCGGAATTCCATCTGGCTCAGGATGTCCCGTTCAAGGTCGACGCCCGGGGCGATTTCTGTCAGCATGAGTCCCTGCGGCGTCAGGCGGAAGACGGCCCGTTCTGTAACGACCAGGACGTGCTGGCCGTGGGCTGCGGCGTAGTCCCCGGAAAAGGTGACCTGTTCGATATCCGTCTTGAATTTCTGGTACTTCCCTTCCCGGTCGATGACCAGCCTCCCGCCTTCACAGTGTTCTCGCAGACCGCCGGCTGTAAAGGTCCCCATGAGGATGAGTTTCTTCGTGTGCTGGGCCAAGTCGATGAAGCCCCCGGGCCCGGTGACGCGGCCGTGGAATTTTGAGACATTGACATTGCCCATGGCGTCGATTTCCGCCAGGCCCAGGGCACAGAGGTCGAGGCCGCCGCCGTGGCAGATATCGAACATGTCGGCCATCTTCAGTTCCGCTTCGGCATTGACAGCGGCCCCCATATCGAGCCCCGACAAGGGGATGCCGCCGATGATGCCCGAATCGGCCGCCAGAGTCAGGCTCGGCCCGAAGCCCTCTTCAGCGGCGACAGAGCCGATGATTTCCGGGATGCCGATGCCCAGGTTCATGACGTCGCCTTTTTTCAGTTCCATCGCCGCCCGGCGGGCACAGATTTTGCGATTGTCCAGAGGATGCGGCGGCAGGGACTGGATGGACTTGCGCCCTTCGCCGCTCAGTTCCGGCCGGTAGCCGTGGGTCGAAAAGCTCTGGACGTGGTACTTCGGCCGCGGCACGACGACGTAATCGACGAGGAAATGGTGGATCTTCACGAGCCGCGAATCGAGGCTGCCCCGGGGCACGACGTCTTCGACCTGGACGACGACGATGCCGCCGGAATTATGCGTCGCTTCGGCCACTTCCAGCTGTTCACCGATCATGGCTTCGCGCTGGAGGGAAATGTTGCCGTCCTCATCGGCCAGGGAGCCGCGGATGAAGCAGACCTGGATGGGAAAGGTTGGATAATATAAGTAGTCGTCGCCGTCGAACGAGACCAGGCGGACGATATCCTTGCCTTCGCGGACGGTCTTTTCGTTGGCCTTGCTGCCGTCCAGGCGCGGATCAGCCAACGTGTGCAGGCCGATATCGGTCCAGACGCCCTTGTGACCGGCGGCGATGGCCCGATAGAGAGCCAGTATCGTCCCGGCCGGAACGACATAGGCCAGGCACTGATTGGCTGCCACTTTATCGGCCAACTTCTTTTCCATGCCGAAATGGCTGGTAATGATCGTCCCGATGAGGCCGTCAGCTGCCAGGCGGTCGCCGCCGCGCTGGCCGCCGTCGCCGGTCCCGGCAATCTTGACCAAGGTCACATTACGGGGATGGCCTTCCTCATCATAACGGTCGTGAAGGGCCTTGAACAGCCCGTCCGGCGTCCCGAAGCCGGCATGACCGCTGACAGCCAGGGTCATATCATCGCCGACGAGACGCGCCGCTTCCACAGGCGTAATAAACTGTGTCATAACGACCTTCCTTTCGTGTGGTAGTCAAAAGGGGCTATCGCACGTGCGACAACCCCTTTTGAGTTTTAAGTTTGCAGTTTGTAGTTTTTAGTGAAGCCCTTTTTAATTTCAAAGCCCTCATCTACAAACTACAAACTCCATACTACAAACTCTAAACTTTATTTCAAGTGTTTCAATCCTTTGGCGCCGATGTCGCTGCGGACTTGCTGGCCGTCGAAGTGGATGCGTTTGACGTTGGCATAGGCCTTTTCGATGGCGCTCTTGAGGTCCCCTGCTACGGCCGTAACGCCGAGGACGCGGCCGCCGTTGGTGACGTACTGGCCGTCTTTCTTGGCCGTGCCGGAATGGAAGACCATGACATCTTCTTTATCGACAGCATCGAGGCCGCTGATGACATCGCCTTTATGGGACGAAGCGGGATAGCCGGCAGAAGCCATGATGACGCAGCAGGATGCAGCGTCTTTCCAGTGGACCATATCGGCCGTCAGCGTGCCCTTGGCGCAGGCATACATGATCTGGGCCAGGTCGCCGTCGAGGAGCGGCAAGACGGCCTGCGTTTCGGGATCGCCGAAGCGGCAGTTGAATTCGACGACTTTCGGGCCATCGGCCGTGATCATCAGGCCGGCATAGAGGCAGCCCTGGTAGGTGATGCCTTCCTGTTTGAGGCCATCGACGACGGGTTTCAGAATCTTTTCTTCGACTTCCTTGCGGATTTCCGGCGTAACGACCGGTGCCGGCGCATAAGCCCCCATGCCGCCCGTGTTGGGGCCTTCATCGTTATCGAAGATACGCTTGTGGTCCTGGGCGGAAATCATGGGCACGATGGTCTTGCCATCGACGAAAGCCAGGAGGCTTGCTTCTTCGCCGACCATACATTCTTCAATGACGATGCGGCCGCCAGAAGCACCGAAGATGTGGTCTTCCATCATGGCGTTGACGGCTTCGATGGCTTCTGCTTCCGTCTGGGCGACGACGACGCCCTTGCCGGCAGCCAGGCCATCGGCCTTGACGACGATCGGTGCGCCCTGTTCCTTAATATAGGCCTTGGCGGCTTCGCCATCGGTAAAGGAGGCGTAAGCTGCCGTCGGGACGTGGTATTTCTTCATGAGGTTCTTGGCAAAGACTTTGGACCCTTCCATCTGGGCTGCGGCCTTGTTCGGGCCAAAGACAGCCAGGCCTTTGGCCTGGGCCAGGTCGGCAATGCCTTCGGTCAAGGGGACTTCCGGGCCGACGACGAGCATGTCGATGCCTTCGTTTTTGGCATAGTCCGTGATGGCGTCCAAATCGGACAGGGCGATGTCGACGCACTGGGCGACTTCACTCATAGCGGCGCTGCCGGGAATGGCATAGAGCTTATCGACGCTCGGGCTCTGAGCCAATTTCCAGGCCAAAGTATGTTCGCGGCCGCCGCCGCCGATGACTGCTACTTTCATTATTTTGCGGCCCCCTTCTGAACCTGTTCTGCCAGGTATGCGGCAATGGCCGTATCATAGACAGCCGTGTGATGGAATGCTTCCTGAGCCAGTTCCAGGCGGTACTGGTCGGAGAATTCGCCGTCTTTCTGGAGGATGGAAATGATTTCGCCGTATTTGGACGGGTTGGTGACGATGGCGACGTATTTGTTATTCTTTGCCGAAGCGCGGACCATGCAGGGACCGCCGATGTCGATGTTTTCAATGGCTTCAGCCAAGGTGACATCCGGTTTGGCAATGGTCTGCTGAAACGGATAGAGGTTGACGACGACCAGGTCGATCGGTTTGATGCCGTGTTCTTTCATGGCTTTGACGTGTTCCGGATTATCGCGGACAGCCAGGATAGCCCCGTGGATTTTCGGATTCAGCGTCTTGACGCGGCCGTCCATCATTTCCGGGAAGCCCGTGACGTCCTGAACGGCGATGACCGGTACGCCCGCTTCTTTCAGGGTCCGCATGGTGCCGCCCGTGGAAATGATTTCAATGCCGAGGTCAGCCAGGGCTTTGCCCAGTTCGACGACGCCCGTTTTATCAGATACACTAATGAGTGCGCGTTTTACTTTCATGAAAAATTCCTCCTATTCCTGAGTCCCTTTGACGACATTGCCGTCGATAGTCAATTTATCATCGCAAAAGAGCGCTGCCGCTCTGACATAAGTCGGATGTTCCTTGGTGAGGATCCGGGCTGCCAGCGTGTCTTCCGTATCGTCTTCGTAGACCGGTACGGCTGACTGCAAGATGATCGGGCCGGCATCCATGTCGGGAACGACGAAATGGACCGTGCAGCCAGCAATCTTGACACCGGCTTCGACGGCCTGGCGCTGGGCGTGGAGGCCGCGGAACGACGGCAGCAGGGCCGGATGGATGTTGAGCATCTTGTGTTCATAATGGGAAATGAAGTCACCGCTCAAGAGACGCATGAAGCCGGCCAGGCAGATGATGTCGGCCTGATACGGTTCAATGGCGTCGAGGATATATTTTTCAAAGGCCGCTTTCGAGTCGAAGGATTTGCGGTCGGCCAAAATGACCGGTACGCCCCATTCCTTAGCGCGGTCCATGACCGGTGCGCCCGGGATATCGCAGACCAGGGCCTTGATTTCCGCATTGATCGTGCCGGCTTCGACGGCATCGTGGAGGGCGATGGCGTTGGAGCCACGGCCCGATGCGAAAATGACCATCTTCTTTTTAGTCATGGAATACGCCTCCCCGCAAGGTTACGGGTACGTCGGAATCGACGACTTTGCCGATGACATAGGCCCTTTCATCGCGGTCGGCCAGGTTCTTGAGGACGGCATCAGCGTCTTTTTCATCGACAATCATGATCATGCCGATGCCCATGTTGAAGGTACGGTACATTTCTTTGGCATCGACGTTGCCCCATTTCTGGAGGAGTCCGAAAATCGGCAGCTGCGGCCACGCCGTGACGTCGATATCGACGCCGACGCCTTTCGGCAGGACGCGGGGGATGTTTTCATAGAAACCACCGCCAGTGATGTGGACCATGCCCTTGACGGTAAAGTTCTTGATGATCGGCAGGCACGGACGCGGATAGAGGCGGGTCGGCGTGAGCAGGCATTCACCGATGGTCATTCCCAGTTCATCGACGTACTGGTCGAGCTTCATGTTCTGCCGTTCCAGGACAATCTTGCGGACCAGGGAGAAGCCGTTGGAGTGGACCCCTGTCGAAGGCAGGCCGATGAGGACGTCGCCGGCCTTGATGTTTTCGCCGGTAATGACCTTGTCGCGGTCGACGATGCCGACGCCGAAGCCAGCCAGGTCATAGTCGTCTTTGGCATAGAAGCCGGCCATTTCAGCCGTTTCGCCGCCGAGGAGAGCGCAGCCCGATTCCTGGCAGGCATGGGCGACACCTTTGACAATGGTCGCAACCTGGACCGGGTCGAGCTTGCCGACGGCGATGTAGTCCAGGAAGAAGAGCGGTTCGGCGCCCTGGACGAGAACGTCATTGATGGACATGGCGACGCAGTCCTGACCGACTGTATCGTGTTTGCCCATCATGATGGCCAGGCGGAGTTTCGTGCCGACGCCGTCGGTACCGCTGACCAGGATCGGTTTCTTGATGTCGCTGTTCATCAGGGAAAAGAGGCCGCCAAAGCCGCCAAGGTCACCGAGGACTTCCGGACGGTACGTGGCTTTGACCGAATCTTTCATCAATTCTACGGCTTTGTTGCCAGCATCGATGTCGACGCCGGCATCAGCATAAGTCAATCCTTTATTTGTGTTCGAGAGCATATTTTTCTCCTTCCTCATTGGCCTGCGGAGTGTCCGTAGGATAGTCGTTATTGAAGCAAGCTAAGCACATATCTTCCTTGGGGATATGTTCGACAGCCCGGTTGAGACCGTCGATGGAAATGAAATGGAGTTTGTCCACGCCGATGTATTTCTGAATCTGTTCGACACTGAACGTCGAAGCGATGAGTTCCTTGCGGACCGACGTGTCGATGCCGTAGAAGCAGGGATACTTGATAGGCGGTGCCGATACGCACATGTAGACTTCCTTGGCGCCGGCTTCGTGCAGGAGCTTGCAGATGATGCCGCTCGTCGTGCCGCGGACGATGGAATCGTCGACCATGACGATGCGCTTGCCCTTGACGACGGACTTGACGACATTCAGCTTCATGCGGACAGCCAGTTCGCGCTGTTTCTGGTTCGGCTTGATAAAGGTACGGCCCATGTAACGGTTCTTGATGAGGCCGTGCTTGAAGGGGATGCCCGAAGCCTGGGCGTAGCCGATAGCTGCCGTGTTGCCGCTGTCCGGGACGGAAATGACGATGTCCGCATCATACTGCGTTTCGTTCCACATTTCCCGGCCCATGTTCAGGCGGGCCTGGTAGACATCCTGACCGTCGATGACGCTGTCCGGACGGGCGAAATAAATGTATTCAAAGGAACAGGCCTGCTTGCGCGGTGCCTTGGCAAAGATCGTCGATTTGACGCCCTTTTCATTGATCTGGACGAATTCGCCGGGCTGTACGTCGCGGACGAACTTGGCGCCGATGGCGTCGAGGGCACACGTTTCCGAAGCCAGGACCCAGCCGCCTTCATCGGTACGGCCGATGCACAGCGGGCGGAAGCCATAGGGGTCGCGGACGCCATAGAGCGTATCTTTCGTCATGAGTACCAGTGAGTACGCCCCCTGGATGCGGTTCATGCTTTCCATGATGCGTTCTTCGATGGTGTCTTTCTGGCTGCGGCTGATGAGGTTGACGATGATTTCACTGTCCATGGTCGTCTGGAAGGTCGCGCCGCCGCGGTCCAGTTCTTCCCGCAGGGTCCGGGTGTTGGTCAGGTTGCCGTTATGAGCCAGTGCCAGCTGTCCCATAGGCGTGTATACGGCCAGGGGCTGGATATTGCGGGGATTATTGGAACCTGTCGTCGAATAGCGGACGTGGCCGATGCCGACGGGGCCGCCTTCTTCTTCAGGTACGCCGTTGGCGAAGACCGTGCTGATGAGGCCCATGCCGCGGAACGTATGGATATCCTGGCCGTCAGTCAGGGCGATGCCGCCGCTTTCCTGGCCACGATGCTGTAATGCGAACAACCCCCAGTAAATATAGCGGGGAATATCGAGGTGTTTATCGTAAATACCTAAGACACCACATTCTTCATGCTGCTTATCCCAAATCGGATCGTAAAACATGAATTAAACCTCCTGTTATAACGAAAAATAGTCTGTATTGCCCTTAGAGGGACTTTATGGTTTCTTGCAACTTCTGGTTCTTTTCCATGACTTCGTTAGCCATGTTTTCGCGATAGGCCTTGTATTTCTTGGCTAAGGCCGCATCGCTGGCAGCGCCGATCTGTACGGCCAGGAGCGCTCCGTTCTTGGCACCGTTGATGGCGACGGTCGCAACGGGGATGCCCGACGGCATCTGGACGATGGCCAGCAGCGCATCCATGCCCTGGAGGCTGCCGCTTTCCAAGGGGACGCCGATGACAGGCAGCGTCGTATAGCTGGCAACGACACCGGGCAGATGAGCAGCCATACCGGCACCGACGACAAAGGCACTGATGCCCCGTTCTTCGGCTGTCGAAACGAATTCCCGGACAGCAGCCGGCGTGCGGTGGGCCGACGCTAACAAGACTTCATATTCAACACCAAATTCTTTAAAAATAGCAATCGCTTTTTTCATAACGGGAAAATCAGAATCGCTTCCCATGATCAAACCGACCTTCAACAGAGACCCCTCCTTAGGAAAAACAAAACCCAAAAGTGACACACGTCACCTTTGGGCTTTTTTCAGTTAGACACACGGAGACTGTTTACAAACGGCAAAGAACCTGTCCATAAACGTCTTGTCATAGTGCATCTCCTTATTGATTGAAAGATTATCAAATACACTTTGATTCTATCAAAAACATCCGGGACTGTCAATGAAAATCACCCGTTCTATCGCAGTTTGTACACGGATAGCGCCGACTATGTTACAATGGAGGAAAATGACCGACACGGAGGGATAGATTATGGAATTAAATGACCAGCAGCAGCAAGTCGTCAGCGACCTGTCGCAGCCGATTCTGCTCAACGCGCCAGCCGGCACGGGCAAGACCCGCGTCCTGGCCTGCCGGGTCGCACATATCCTGGAAACAGGCGCCGCCGAAGGCTCGCAGATACTCTGTCTGACCTTCACCAACAGGGCCTGCAAAGAACTGAAGAACCGCATCATCGCCACGGCCCGCGAAAAGGGCCTGGCTGTCGTCGTCAAGACAATCCACAGCTTCTGTTACAGCCTCATCAAAGAAGAAACGAAGCGCCAGAGCGACCGTTACAACGACTTTCTGCTCTACGACGACGAAGACTGCCGGCAGATCATCGACAGCCTGCCTGCGGCAGCGTCAGCCCCGGGCAACGACACCCAGGCCCTGCAGAACTTCATCGAATTTGTCAAGAAACAGCGCGTCATCCCGGACCTCCACGATTTCACGGCACCTAAAGAAGCCCTCCAGGCCTGGCTCAGCGACCACGGCGACGCCCTGGTCCAGCAATACGATGCCGTCCTGGCCGACAACCACGCCATCGACTTCACGGACCTCATCACCGGCGCCTACGACTTCCTCACTGACGATGCCTGCTGCCAGCGCTGGCGGGACCGCTTCCGCTTCATCGCCGTCGACGAAATGCAGGACACGAGCGAAGTCGAATACGCCGTCATCAGCCGCCTCTTCCCGGGGCGCAACGTCCTCCTCTGCGGCGATTACTTCCAGACCATTTACGAATGGCGCGGTTCTTATCCGGAATATATTCTGGAACAATTCCGCAAGACCTACCATCCCCGGGAAATCACCTTTACGACCAACTACCGGGCTACGCAGCTCCTCCTGAAGGCCGCCGAAAGCTGCCTGAACCACCTCTTCGGCCAGGTGACGGTCCACCACATCTACCCCCAGCCGGGCCAGGCCGCAGCCGCCGTCCCAGGTGAACCCATCGTCGTCCACCAGGCCGATACCTTTCTCAACGAAAGCCGCTGGATTTTCCAGGAACTGAGCCAGCTGCCGCCTGAAGAGCGTCTCAAAGCCTGCATCCTCGTCCGCGGCAATCGCCAGGCCCAGCAGCTGTGGACAGGTATTACGGCCCATAATCTCCACTATCCGCCAGCATCCCGTCTGCCCGTCACCTGCATCGACCAGTTTCACCTGTTCAAGCGCCAGGAATGTAAAGACGTCCTGGCCTACCTGCGGCTGCTCCTGAACAAGCACGACAACCTCAGCCTGAAACGCATCCTCCTGCGCTTCGTCCCCCGCATCGGCCGGCGGACCATCGAAACCATCGAAAGCGAGTCCTACCGCCGTCTGGGCCTCCGGCTCTGCGACTTCATCGACCCCATTTCCCAGGAAACGGGCGACCCTTACGGCCTCTTGCTGACGGCCCTGGCAGATGGACGCATCGTCGTCTTCGACGTCGAAAGCACGGGGACCGACACGACGACAGACGAAATCATCCAGATTGCCGCCTTCCGCCTTGACGCCCAGGGCCAGATCACAGACACGTTCAATACCTACGTCCGCGCCAGCCGTTCTGTCGGGACCTCATTCTACGTCCATCACATCAGCGACGACCAGTTAGCCGCCGATGGCCGGGATCCGAAAGAAGCCCTGTCTGCCTTTCTGGACTTTGCCAGAGATGCCGTCATCGTCGGCCACAACGTCACGTATGACCTGTCCATCCTGCACAGCGAGCTCCAGCGCCTGGGCATGGCCGAAAGCGGTGACTTCCCCTATTACGACACGCTGGACATATACCGCCGCTTCTATCCCAATCTTATCAACCATAAACTGGCTACGCTGAGCGAAACCTTCCCCATCGACCATCAGCCGTCGCACGACGCCTTCGACGACATTCTGGCCACGGCCGGCCTCCTGTGCTACGCCGTAAAAGAAAAGATAGCGCCGGCCACGGCAGCCCGCCGCGCTTCCCTGTCTATGTACCTGCCCCTCTTCGCTCCTTTCAGCCGCGACATGGGCCGTTTCCGCCGCCAATCTTACCAGGACCGGCCCATAGCCATCATCGCCGCCGTCATGAACGAAGGCGGTGTCAAGGCCTGGTACGAGAGCCATCGTGAGGCCAGCGATACGGCCCATCACATCGACCGCCTGGAAAACGTCCGCAAGCTCTACCGCATCGCCAAGGAAACGGATGACCCGGCCCAGGACCCCCGCGACGCCCTGGCGGAATTTCTCAAGCTGACAGCCCTGTCCAACAGCGAACTGGACAGCATGCTGGCCAGGGACCCGAAAATCCCGATCATCACCATCCATCAGGCCAAGGGACTGGAATTCGACTACGTCTTCCTGGCCAGCCTGGAAGACCGGGTCTTCCCGACCTTCTGGTCCGTAAAGAAAGGCAATATCGAAGAAGAAAAACGCCTCTTTTATGTCGCCATTACGCGGGCCAAAAAGAGGCTGTATCTGAGCTGGCACCAGGGAATCGGCAATCAGCGCTATGCGCCGAGCCGCTTCCTCCAGAGCCTGGACTCCCAATATATCGAAGTTAGATGAGGCCGGCTATGCCTAAGAGGAGGCCTAAGACGCCGGATCCGATGAGGACCTTGATGACGCCGATTTTGCGCCGCGTCGCTGCAATAGCCAAGAAGAGGATGACCAAGCCGCCAAGGCTGAAAGCCGACCAGTCATCAGGCCAGGTCTCCGTATTCCACAAGGCCAGGAGGATGAAACTCAGACTGGCGACGCAGATAAGGGCGACGACTGCCGGCCGCAGGCCGTTGAGGATGCCCCGGATAGGACCGATATCACCGTACTTGAGGAAGACGCGTGCTAACAGAATCCCCAAGAAAAACGACGGCGTGACGAAGCCCAGGGTGGCAGCCACAGCTCCGCCTAATCCGGCGATTTTGGTGCCGACGAAGGTCGCGGCATTGATGCCGATCGGCCCCGGAGTCATCTGAGAAATGGTGAATATATCGACAAATTCGCTCATCGAGAGCCAATGGAAGGTATCGACGACACTGGCCTGAATCAGCGGCATAGACGCATAGCCGCCGCCGACGCAGAAAGCCCCGACTTTACAGAATTCCCAAAAAAGCAATAAATATATCATGATAAGTCCCTCCCCTTAATCGTACTTCTTGTCGCGCATGAAGGCAAAGCCAATGATGCCGTCGATGACGATGAGCGCCATGATATTGACATCAAAGCATAAGTTAGCAATAAACGTCGCTACGATGATAGCCAGCGGCAGGAGGAGCTTCTTTTTTCCCTGTTTGATGAGGAGGTCGATGCCGACATTGACGATAAGCGCCGTCGCCCCGCACTGCATACCGCGGAGGATCATCTTGATATAGAGATTCTGGATAAAGAAATCATAGCAGTAAGAAATAATCGACAGCGTAATCAGGCAGGGCAGCACCGTCGCGACCAGGGCGACCAGCGTCCCCAGGACCCCGGCCATGCGGTAGCCGAGGATGACCGCACTGTTGACCGCAATGACGCCAGGCATGGACTGGGCGATTGCCACCATATCGAGGGTATCCTTATCGCTGATCCAGTGATATTCATCGACGTATTTCCCTTTCAAAAGAGGAATAATGACGAAGCCGCCGCCTACGGTGAAGGCGCTGATTAAAAAAGTCGATTTGAACAGGGTCCAAAAAAAATGGGCGTCCCGTTTCGGTGTCACAATATCGTTCATCATCTATCATCCTTTCTTGACGATCATCTTGTCTATGGTCTTAGTATAACACGGCCTTTACTATATTGAAAATATTTGTATGATTGATATAATATACGTAAATTATATGTCAAGGAGGCATCGATATGGATATCCGTCAACTTACGTACTTCATGGTCATCGCCGAAGAAGGTCAGATTACGGCGGCAGCCCGTCGCCTGCACATGGCTCAGCCACCGTTGAGCCAGCAAATGAAAGCTCTGGAAGAAGAACTGGGCGTCCAGCTCCTGCAGCGGGAACCGCGCAGCGTGACCTTGACCGACGCGGGCGAAATCCTCTACCGCCGGGCCCGTCAGATTCTTACCCTCACCGACTCGACACGACGGGAAATCGCCGATTTCAAGAATGGTCTGCGCGGCACCTTGTCCATCGGGACCGTGTCCTCGTCGGGCAGCGTCATTCTCCGGCCAGCGCTCCGCCAATTCCACGCCAGTCATCGGGGCATCCGCTTTGAAATCTATGACGGCAACACCTTCCGCGTCCTGGACATGCTGGGCAAAGGTCTCATCGAAATCGGCATCGTCCGCACGCCCTTCAAGCAGGACGCCTTCGACTGCACCTTGCTGCCTGAAGAACCGATGGTCCTGGCCTATGCCGATACCCTGGCCGACCCCAGCCCGGGCCAGCCGACCCTGACCATAGAACAACTGCAAGGCCTGCCGCTCATCCTCTACCGCCGCTTCGACCAGCTCTTCCACGACGTCTGCGAAGCCCACAACCTCACGCCGAAC
>NZ_JBBMEU010000042.1:0-18357 GCF_040096415.1 Megasphaera intestinihominis | reverse complement strand
CCGGCGTTTTAGTGGCTAGTGGTTCGTAGGGGCCGCCCAAAGGGCGGCCCGCCTGAATCCTCTTAAAAGGGCTTGTCGCACGTGCGACAAGCCCTTTACTTATGGTATAATAATGGTTGTCATCAGATTCAGAAAGGAGCTACTCTTATGAAAGCCGTATTTGTCGATTTCGAGATGAACCCTATCGGCCGGGACCAGAAGGAAGCGCGCCGCATCTGCAAAGGGGAAATCATCGAAATCGGTGCTGTCAAAATAGACGAAGACGGGAATGAAATCTCGTCGTATAAGGAATATGTGCTGCCCGAATATACGACAGCCATGAATCAGACCTGTCAGGAATTGACAGGTATCACCATGGAAATGCTGGCCGGGAAACCCCATTTCCGCCAGGCCTTCGACCATTTCCTGACCTGGTGCAACGAAGGCTGCCCCAATGCCTACGAAATGTTCGCCTGGAGTGAAAATGACTGGCGCCAGCTGGACTGCGAACTCCGCCTCAAAGAAATCGACGAGCACGACGACCGCGTCCGCTGGATGCTCGACCACTGGCAGAACTTCCAGCAGATTTACTGCAACCTCCTGGGCCTGGATAATGTCATTTCCCTGGACAAGGCTGTCAGCACCCTGGGAGAAACCTTCGACGGCCAGATGCACGACGCCCTCTGGGATGCCCGCAACACGTCCAAACTCTACGTCTTATCGAAGAAAAAAGAAGAATTCCGCGATATCATGCAGCCTATCATCGACGCCACCAAGCCGGCAGAACCGCTGACGTTCTCCCTGGCCGACGCCTTCCGCGCTGCCCGCAAGTAAAGGGAGGGAATCCGGCCATGGAAGATACGACACTCCGGATGGTTTATATTTTCACAGACATCATCCTGCCCATGATTGCCGGATATGTCGCCAAAAGGCGGAGCTGGCTGACGCCGGACCAGTCGAACTGGCTCATCCGCTTCAACATCATCGTCATCATGACGTCCCTGACCCTGCTCAGCTTCTGGGTCCTGCCCATGCGGACGGACTTGCTCAGCCTGCCTTTCTTCGCTTTTTTCAACGGCCTCCTGCCGCTGGCCGTCGTCCTCTTGCTGGGACGGCAGCGCAAATTCTCGTCCTTCGTCGACCGAGGCAGTTACCTCATCGCCGCCATCCCGGCCAACACGGGGATGCTCGGCGGCCTGTGCAGCTACATTCTCTACGGGGAAATGTCCTATGCCTACGTCCAGATCATCGGCGTCTTCCAGAACCTGCTCATGTTCTTCGTCCTCTTCCCCATGGGCTACTACTACCAGCACGGCGGCAAGGACCGCAATTTCTTCGTCTTTTTCAAGGATAACTGGAAATCGATCTTCATCAACTGGAACCAGTTGTCCGTCGTAGCCCTGGTCATCGGCACGGCCTTACACGCCGCCGGCATCCCCAGGCCCGCTGCGGGGACGACGATTTTCCAGGCCCTGATCCACGTCAGCGCCTGGGTAGCCCTCATCCCCGTCGGCTACCTCATCGACTTTTCCCACTTCAAGGACTATGCCCGCCAGACGCTGGACCTCATTCCCATCAAGATGGTCCTGACGCCGCTGGCATCGTATTTCCTGGCCTTGTGCTTCACGTCGGACCCGGTGCTCCTGGGGACGATTGTCATCGTCATGGCTACGCCCTGTGCCATCAACGCCTTGATTACGGAGCGCCTTTACGACTTGAACGTCAATCTGGCCATGGCGCCTTTCATTACGACACAGCTCTTATATATACTTATTCTATATCCCGCTTTTTACCTGCTCGTATCCTGGGGATACCTGCCTTTCAAATAACTTTCGCGAGGTGCACTCATGACTCATACCCGAATCCGTTCCCTCTGTCTGGCTTTATGCCTGCTCATCCTTACCCTGAGCCTGACGGCCTGCTATACGATTACCCTCAAAGAACGCCGCGTCGACGGCATGGGCTCGGCCATTTCCCTGAAACTGCCGGGAAATCTCCAGAAGCTCGACTTCCCCGTCCCCGTAGACCCGCTGACCCAGCGGTACTTCGAGGGCAGCCGCCTGTACGGTGAAATGGACGGCGGCCTGTACATCGCCATCTATACCAACAGCATCGACACGCAGCAGATGTACGACGACCTGCACATCAGCCAGGGCCAGGCCATCAGCCAGCGCCTCAACCAGACGGCCGAAGCCGCAGCCGGCGCCGTATTATCGAAAATCGACGCCCAGAACGTCTCGGTCAGCCAGGACACGACGACGGTCAGCGGCCAGCACGCCGTCGTCCAGACCTTTACCTTCACGTATCAGGATAAATCCATGAAGGCCCGCCTCATCGGCTTTGCCGACGGCCCGGCGACGTGGATCGTCGTCGTAGCCTGCGACGGCAGCAAAGAAGATAAGGTAAAGCTCGCTGACGAAGTACTCAACTCCATCCGAATCAATTAATCGCCTGATTTTCCTCTTGCATGCGCCGGTAAATGGGCAGCCGCTTCAAGTGGCGCAAGGTGAAAATAGCCGTAATGCCGATGAGGATGCCCGTTCCCGTGCCGGCGACGGCCAGGATCGGCAGGTAGAGCATGATCTTGATATTCTCTACGACCAAAGAGGCCACGATGACCTGGCCCAGGTTGTGGAAAATACCGCCAGCCGTGCTGACACCGATGATAGAGAATTTCCCCGTCTTCTGCAGGACCATCATGGCGCCCAGGCTGAAAGCCGCCCCGGCAACGCTGTACAAGAAAGCGTTGATGCCGCCGCCAAAGGCCGTGGCCAGGATGATGCGCACGAGCAGGATGAGACAGACGTCGCGCTTACGCGGCAGGGCATAGAGGGCGATGACCGTAATCAGATTGGCCAGCCCCAGTTTCGCCCCTGGCGCGATGAAGGGCACGGGCAGCATCCCTTCGACGACGTATAAGACCAGGGACTGGGCGATGAACAGGCCCAGGATAATAATGTGAAATGTCTTTTTCATAAGTACCTCTAATGGGCCGGAATGACATCGGGTTCGTCATCGCCGGCGGACTTCACTTCGACCAGCACCTTGTGCGGCAGGCAGACGACGGTCGCACCGGGCTTGCTGACAAAGCCTTCACTGATACAGATTTTATCGGGACAATCGGCTTCGGTAATGCCGACGCTCTCGTCCTGGATGACCACGAGGTTATAGCCCTCCTCGGTCTGGATAGGGATGACATCGGTCCCATGGTGGCCCGACAAGGGAACTTCTTTATAGACCTTGCCGTCGACCTGGATGACCGCATACGTCCGGCTCACAGACGCATCGTTACCGGTCAGGTAAAAGATGCCTTCCGGGATGAAAGATAAGACGAGCAGCGTAATGATGAGGACGATGTCCCCTTTTTTGATGATATGTTTCATAGGATTTCCATATTGACGAACAGGAGAATGAACATGAAGAACAAACACTTGGCCATCCTGCTCCTGCTGGCCCTGGCTGCCGGGAGCGGCGGATGCAGTACACAGCTATCCCAGCCCCAGCCGGCTCAGACGGCACAGGACGTACAGGCTCCATCGGCACCGGCCATCCAGGCCGATTCGCAGGCTTACAGCGACGAAGGCCTGAAAAAATACCAGGCCGGCGATTATGCCGGAGCCCTGAACGATTTCGACAAGGCCCTTTCCCTCGACGCCAACAACTATCAGGCCTTGAGCAATAAGGGCGTCACCCTGGCCATGCGCGGCAACAGCACAGGCAGCAAAAACGACGTCTCCCAGGGCATCGAGCTCATCGAAAAAGCGCTGAAAATAGCCCCGAAAGACGTCGCTTCTTTCTACAACCTGGCCTTAGCCTATAAGATTGACGGCCAATACGACAAGGCCCTGACGTATTTCAAGAACGTCATCGCCGCCGACCCGGGCAATACCTGGAGTTACTACGGCATCGCCACCATCTACGGCGACCTGGGCAAAGCCGACCAGGCCCTGCCCTATCTGAAGCAGGCCATCGACCTGGGCGGCGAAGACGTCCGCCAGGCAGCCCGGACGCAGAGCCATTTCGATAAGATACGGAACAACAAACAGTTCCAGCAAATCGTCGGCTGATTACATGTCTTCCTCAGCGATTTCGCAGAGGATGTGGCCAATCATGATATGCATTTCCTGGGCCCGTGCCGTCACTTTGGCCGGTACGGCCAGGCAGATATCGCAGGCCTCCTTCATCTTGCCGCCGCCATAAGCGGTCAGGCCGATGACAGTGAGGCCTTTTTCACGGGCTGCATCGATGGCTTCCAGGACGTTCTGGCTGTTGCCGGACGTAGAAATGCCGACCAGGACGTCGCCTTTTTCGCCTAAGGCCCGGACCTGGCGGGCAAAGACCGTATCGAAGCCATAATCATTGCCGATGGCCGTCAGGATCGACGTGTCGACGGTCAGGGCGATGGCCGGGAACGGGCGCCGTTCCTTTTGGAAGCGGCCGACGATTTCCGCGGCTAAATGCTGGGAATCGGCAGCACTGCCGCCGTTGCCGCAAAAAAGTATCTTGTGACCAGAAGCCAGGGCCTCTTTGAACAGAGCCCCGGCTTTTTCAATATCCGGGATCAACTCCATCGTCGCCTCGAGGACGGCGGCGTGGTCTTTCATTCGTTGTGTGACCAGACTCATAATACCTCCTGTTCCTGGCCTTCTCCATCGTCGACGACGCGGATTTCACCGGTGTGCGGATGGATGACCATACCATAAATCGTAAGGGATGAAGGCAAGTAGGGATTGGCCCGCAGGCGGCGGACCGTATCGCAGACAGACGCGTCGATATCGGTAATGGGGTCGGCCCACTGTTCCAATTTGGGGCGGACGGCGGCGATGGCCTTTTCATCGATGCCTTCTTCGGCCATATGGCGGCACAGGCTGTCTGCCGTCGTCTTGAGCATGCCGCAGTCGTCATGGCCCATGACGATGATGTCGTGGACGTGCAGTTCGTAGACGGCAACCATGAGGCTGCCGATGACGCTGTCAAAGTCTTCAAAAGCCGTATTGCCGGCGACTTTGATGAGTTTGGCTTCGCCCCGGGCGATGCCCATGGCCGGTTCGAGGAAATTCAAGAGGCGCGTGTCCATACAGGTCAGGACGGCCAGGTTGCGGCTCGGATACTTGCTGACTTCATCGAAGCCGCCCTGGGACAGGGACTGTTTGACAAAAGACTTATTGGCTTTCAGTATCTGCCGTGTCAATTCACTCATAGCGGCCTCCTCATGCTTTCACAGCGGCCATGACTTTTTTGGCCTTCAAGTACTGGTCGATACCTTCGGCAGTCTTACGCCCTTCGCGCATGGCCAGGACGACGGTCTGCGGCTTGTGGACGATATCGCCGGCAGCAAAGACGCCTTCTTTGCTGGTCAGGCCGTAAGGCATATCCTTGACGGCGATGTAGCCATCGTCATTGGCATCGACGCCGAGAGCTTTGACGACGGACAATTCCGGCTTGTTGCCGATGGCGGCGATGATTTTATTGGCCGGGACGACGCCGAATTCTCCCGTCGGTACCATGGTGGCATCTTCGAGGATCTGCTGTTTTTCGTATTTCAGGCCTTCTACATGGTCCGTCCCGACGACGGCTTTCGGTGCCGAATAGAACTGGAACTGGACGCCATCGGCCTTGGCTTCTTCGTATTCCGACGGCAGGCACTTCATGTTCTTTTCAGCCCGGCGGTAGACGATTTTGACGTCCGCACCGAGGCGCAGCGACGTGCGGGCCGCATCGATGGCGACGTTGCCGGCGCCGACGACGATGACCTGGTCGCCTTTCTGTACGGGCAGGTCTGCTAGTTCGACTTCACCGGTCTGGACGCGCTGGACGTCGCGCAGGAACTGTTCCGCATCGACGACGCCGTCGATCGTGTCGTTGTCGACGCCGAGATTCCAGGCATTCATCGTACCGATGGCGATGAAGACGGCATCGAAATCACGCTGCAGTTCGTCCAGGGATTTGTCGACGCCGATTTTGACGTTATATTCGATGGTGACGCCCATAGCTGTCAGGGCCTGGGCTTCGCGCTGCAGTAATTCCTTATGGAGCCGGAAAGTCGGGATACCATAGGTCATGGTACCGCCGGGCTGGGAAGCGGCTTCAAAGATGGTTACATCATAATCGCGGCCAGCCAGTTCTCTCGCAGCTGCCATGCCGGCCGGGCCGCAGCCGATGATGGCCACGCGGCCTTCTGTTTTACGGCTGACCGGCTGCGGCAGGAAGCCGCCATCCAGGGCCATGTCCGCTACGAAGCGTTCGAGTTTGCCGATTTCGACGTGTTTGCCTTTTTTGCCGAGGATGCAGTGGCCTTCGCACTGCTTTTCTCTCGGACAGATGCGGCCGCAGATAGCCGGCAAATCACTGCGGTGATAGATATGTTCAGCAGCGGCGCCGAAATCGCCCAAGGTCATGGCATGTATGAACTGGGGGATTTCATTTTCAATGGGGCAGCCTTTGCGGCACTGCGGTACTTTGCAATTCAGGCAGCGTTTGGCTTCGGCAACGGCTTCAGCCAGCGTATAATCAGCATCATGCATGACTTCTTCATGGAAAGAAGCCAGCCGGTTCTTGGTATCGGACATGAGAGAACCCACCTTTCCGGATTGTAAAATGATTAGATTGTATTCAAGATAAAAAAATGGTGCGCCCAAGATGACTCGAACATCCGACACGCAGTTTAGGAAACTGCTGCTCTATCCAGCTGAGCTATGGGCGCACAGGGCACACAGGTCTGCTGCGTGCAGATTAATCATACCATGAAACGGCAAAAAAATAAAGGTGCTGGCTCATGAAAAAAAGGCCTATTGCAAGTCTTTCAAACACTCTCTATAATTAGAGATGTGTATATTGTTCCCAAGCGGCAATAGCCACGACTGCATGAAAGAAAGGAATCAAGCATGATCAATTTAGAAACCCTGGCTACGGAACAGCAGAACAGCCATAGCCAGCATATCGACAGCGTATCGACCGAAGATATGCTGCGCATCATAAATGAAGAAGACCATAAAGTCGCCGATGCCGTCGGCGCCATCATCCCGGCCATCGCCCAAGCCGTCGACACCATTGCCGATAAACTGCGCCGCGGCGGCCGTCTGTTCTACATGGGCTCGGGCACGTCCGGCCGCCTGGGCATCCTCGACGCCGTCGAATGTCCGCCGACGTACAGCACCGACCCGGAACGCATCCAGGGCCTCATCGCCGGCGGTTATGAAGCCATCTTCCGGGCCAAAGAAGGGGCTGAAGACTCGCCGGAACTGGGCCGGCAGGATTTGATAGACAAAAACCTGACGGCTGACGACGTCGTCGTCGGCCTCAGCGCCTCGGGCCGGACGCCTTATGTCGTCGGCGGCCTGACCTATGCGGCCTCGGTCGGAGCCGCTACCATCGCCATCGACTGTTCGCCTCATTCGGCCATCGGCCGTTGTGCCAACATCGACCTCTGCGCCGTCGTCGGCCCGGAAGTCGTCACGGGCTCGACGCGCATGAAAGCCGGCACGGCCCAGAAGATGATCGCCAACATGTTGTCTACAGGCGCCATGATCCGCCTGGGCAAAGTCTATGGCAACCTCATGGTCGACGTCAAGTCGTCCAATCAGAAATTGGAAGAACGGGCGCGACGCATCGTCATGACGGCGACGGGCTGCAGCCGCCAGAAGGCCATCGAAGCCCTCAGGGAAAGTCAGGGCCGGGCCAAGACGGCCATCGTCATGGTCCTCCTGCACATCCCGGCCAGCGAAGCCGAAGACCGCCTGACAGCGGCCCAGGGCTATGTCGCCGCCGTCCTCAAGGAGGCTGCCCATGGATTACGATAAACTGGCACGGGCCATCTACGATATCACCGGTCCGGCAGGCAATATCGAAAAGGCTTACAACTGCATGACCCGCCTGCGCCTGACCGTAAAGGATGAACACTTTAGCAAAGACGACCTGGCCAAACTGCCCGGCGTCATGGGCATCAACAAATCCGGTGACGAATGGCAGATCATCGTCGGCCCGGGCAAGGCGACCAAACTATACCAGGCCTTTGCCCCCTTAGTCGAAGCAGGCCGTAAAGAACAGCCGGCGGCCGCTGCGCCAGATGCCGGCGACGATAAGCAGGGGCCCTTCGACGGCCAGGCCCTTCACGAAGAAATACGCCGCAAGAACGCGACGCCGGCCAAACTGGCCCTGAAGAAAATCGCCCATATCTTCGTGCCCATCATCCCGGCCTTCATCGCCTGCGGCCTGATCACGGGCCTGCTCAACGTGGCCTTCAAGATGGACCCGTCCCTGGCGGCCCAGCCGCTGATGCAGGTCCTGGCCATCGCCGGCAACGCCGCCTTTTATGGCCTGAACATCTTCGTCGGCATCAATGCGGCTAAGGAATTCGGCGGCTCGCCCATGCTGGGCGGCGTCATGGCAGCCATCCTCAGCCATCCGAACCTGGCTCAGATCAATCTCTTCGGCGAATCCCTGGTCCCTGGCCGGGGCGGCATCATCGCCGTCCTCCTGGTCGTCTTCTTTTCATCGTGGCTGGAAAAGAAGCTCCACCGCCTCGTCCCGGATATGTTCGACCTCTTCGTCACGCCCTTCCTGGTCGTCGTCATTTCGACCTTCGTGGCCCTCTTCCTCTGCCAGCCCCTGGGCGGCTATTTGTCAGAAGCCATCGGCTATGCGGCGACGGAATCCATCGGGACCGGCGGCGCCGTGACGGGCTTCATCCTGGGCGGGACCTTCCTGCCCATGGTCATGGTCGGCATCCATCAGGGCCTGACGCCGATCCACGCGGAACTCCTGTCGCGCTACGGCGTGACCATTCTCCTGCCCATCCTGGCCATGGCCGGCGGCGGCCAGGTCGGCGCGGCTATCGCCGTCTATGCCAAGACGAAGAACAAGGCCCTGCGCAAGACCATCGCCTCGGCCCTGCCCGTCGGCCTCATGGGCGTCGGCGAACCGCTCATCTACGGCGTCACCCTGCCCCTGGGCAAGCCCTTTATCGGGGCCTGCATCGGCGGAGCCTTTGGCGGCGCCGTCCAGGCCGCCTACATGGTCGGCGCCGCGACGATCGGCATTTCCGGCCTGCCTCTGGCAGCCAGTACGGACAACATCCCCATGTATTTATTAGGACTCGTCACAGCCTACGTGGCCGGCTTCATTGCAACCTGGCTCTTGGGTTTCGACGACCCGAAGGAGGGTGAATAAATGGAAACGGGTATTTCCGTCTATCCCGGCCTGGGAGGGACGATCCAAGAAAAAACGGCCCGCATCGAACGGGCCGCTGCCCTGGGGATGACGCGGCTCTTTACGTCATTCCACATCCCTGAAACGGACCCGGCAGCCTTCCGCAAGGAACTGCAGGCCGTCCTGGACACGGCCCGGCAATGTCAGCTCGACATCGTCGCCGACGTATCGCCGGCCTCGGCAGCCTGCCTGGGCATGGACCGTTTCGATCCGGAAGTTATCGCCAAGCTGGGCATTACAACTGTCCGCTTTGACGACGGTTTCGATGCAGCCAAGCTGGCCATGTACAGCCACATCGTCCGCGTCCAGGTCAACGCGTCGACGCTGACCCAGAAAGACCTGGAAGACCTCCAGAAGAATGGCGCCCAGCTGGACCACATCGACAGCCTGCACAACTTCTATCCCCGTCCCCACACGGGCCTGGCCCTCGACTATTTCAAGACCCAGACGGACAGGCTCCACGCCTATGGCCTGTCCGTCGGCGCCTTCGTCGCCAGCCAGGCCGGCCAACGGGCACCGCTGTATGAAGGCCTGCCGACGCTGGAATTCCACCGCCATCAGGACGTCAGCCTGGCAGCCCGCCACTTGGCCGCCCTGGGCGTCCAGTCCGTCTTCATCGGCGACGACAAGCCAGCCGATAAAGAACTGCGCGACCTGGCCCGGGCCGGCCGGGAAGAAACGGACGTCGTCGTCATCAAGGCCAAACTCCTCAGCCGGGAACCGCACATCCAGGACCTGTTGTCCTATACCTTCACGGCCCGGCCCGACCCGTCGCGGGATGTCATCCGCGCCAATGGCAGCCGGTCCCATCTGGACGGCCGCATCATCGAACCGGACAGCGACATCTTCCGCAGTCTCCACCGCGGCGACATCACCCTGGACAACGCCGATTTCCTGCGTTATATGGGCGAAGTCCAGATCGTCAAATGTGAACTGCCGCCGGAAGAGCGGACCAACATCGTCGCCAAAGTCGTGCCGAACGAAGAATTTCTCCTCGACTATATCACGCCGGGCCGGAAATTCCGCTTTGAATTCATCCGTTAGCGGATCCGGACCTGGCCAGGAGGATGACCGCCCCCAGGATACAGGCCATGCCGGCCGCCCCGGTCAGGGTCAGGGCTTCATGGAAAATAGCAATGCCGACGACGGTCGACGTCAACGGTTCCACTGAAGCCAGGATAGATGCCCGGCCCGCTTCCATATGCTTCAGGCCCATCGTATAGAGGCCAAAGGGCAGAGCCGTCGACATCAGGCCGAGAAGGGCGAAGAGGAGGCCCGTATAGGGCACGGCGGCGGCCAGGGAAAGGATCATGCCGAAATGGCAGAAAGGCAGGAGCCCTGAAGACGCGATGATGAAGGTCCAGGCCGTGACCGTCAGGGGTTCATATTTCGCCAGGGCATAGCGGCCAAAAATGGAATAGAGGGCGTAGCCGAAGCCGCTGCCCAGACCGGTCAGGATACCGGCAGCCTCGACATGACCCATGCCTAAGCCGCTGACCAGGACGCAGCCGACAAAGGCCAGGACCAGGCAGAACCCCTTGCGCCGCGTAAAGCGTTCATGGAAAAGGAAGATAGAAAAGACCATGACGATACTCGGCGCCGTATAGAGCAGGATAGCCGCGACGGACAAGGTCGTCAATTCGATGGCTGTGAAGTAGCAGATATTGAAAAAGACGATGCTCCCCAGGCCGGTCCCCAGGAACATCCAGATATCCCGCGGCGCAATGGCCAAACTGCGGGGCTGGCGGAATAGGGCGACGACAGCCATGGCGATGGCCGTGACCAGGGCCCGGCCAAAGGTAATCTGTAAGGGCGACAGGCCATAGGCCGACAGCTGGCGGGTAAACAGGCCGATGATGCCCCAGCAGATACCGGCTGCGACGACGCAGAAAGGCGCCATATGTTCCATTTTCACGCGTATCACCTTCTTAAAAAAAATAGGCCTGGTGAAGGATAAACGCCTTCGTTCCAGCCTTGGTTTTATTATAGCACAGTTATTATGGATGATGATATAATAAAAAAGTAATGTAAACAGAGGTAATCAAATTATGAATCAAGAAATGAAACTCGCCGTCCTCATCGACGCCGAAAATATTTCCAGCAAATACATCGACGTCATCTTATCTGAAGCGAATAATCTCGGCGATGTCATCTACAAACGCATTTACGGCAACTGGACGACGCCCCAGATGGCGTCGTGGCGCAATACCATTTTAGATAACGCCATCCAGCCCGTCCAGCAGTACAGCAATACAATCCGCAAGAATTCGTCCGACTCGGCCCTCATCATCGACACGATGGACTTATTGTACCAGAGCAACCTCGACGGCTTCTGCATCGTCTCGTCAGACAGTGATTTCACCCGCCTGGCTTCGCGCCTGCGGGAATCGCAGAAATATGTCCTCGGTATGGGCGAAAGCAAGACGCCCCGGTCCTTCATCTCGGCCTGCAACAAGTTCCTCTACCTCGACGTCCTTTGGGAAGAAGCCGAAGAACACGAAGCCGGTGACCACGAAGGCACGGACCATGAAGAAGCCCAGGCCGAACATACCAGTCCGCAGGCTAAGGCCGAAAAGCCGGAAGCCGATAATCATGCCAGCGAAACGCCGGCAGCCCGTCCGCTGACACCGCCGGAAACGATGCCCCTCCACGGCAAGACACCGGGGAAAGATTTCTCCACCATCCGTCAGGCGCTCATCAAGCTGACCGAAGAAAATTCCGACGACAACGGCTGGATTTTCTCGGGTACCCTGGGAAATCTCCTGAGCAAGCAGTTCTCCGACTTCGACGTCCGCAATTTTGGCTACAAGAAATTCGTTCCCTTCATCGAATCGTTGAAACTCTTCGACGTCAATACCTTTACAGACGAAAAGAACTGCACAGTCAAGCACAACTACTTCAAGCTCAAACAAACGCCCAAGCGGCCGCGGCGCACGTTCCGCCCCTACTATAAACAGCGAGGCCGTTAAAACCACTCGATTCACGGAGGATACCCGCCATGGATGCGAATACACAAAAGGCGCTGGAATCGCTGCACCGGCGAAAGGTCAATTCGTCCATCGCCATCGCAGCGGACCTGGCCAACGACAACTTAAACAGTATCTGCCGCCTGGCGCTGGCCTGGATCAGCGACGGCAATGTCCACGGCATTTCCTATTTCATCAAACCCCGGGAAGGCCCGGTCCAGGCACACAACCTGACGGAAGCCATGCTGGCCGACAGCAAGCCTTTCGATGTCGTCTGGGATGAAGACATTGCCTTTCTCCTCAAAGACGCCGTCCTCTCTGCCTACCGCTCGGAACGGCTCTTTCCGGCCATCAAGGCCAGCTATGAAGCATCCGGGCGGGAACTGCCCCTGAAGGATGTCTACATCCGGGACTTGAAATTCCTGGCCTCGACGTACATGCCCAACCTGGCCAATGATTCGCTGACGTCGATCCTGCACCGCATGAAGATCCCCGTCGACATGGACAATGCCCTGAGCCGGGCCATGGCCTGCATCTGCGGCTTGAACTGGCTGGAAAACCTCTATCCCATTTCCAGCTACGGTATCCCCTTGTCGGCCATCCTGGCCGGTGCCCTCCAGGGCCAGCCGGAAGAAGTCGTCGAGACGCGGGAAGAACGGGAAGCGCGGGAAGAAAAGGAAGCCAAATACGCCAAACTGACGTATTACACGAAGATGCTCTTCCTGCCCTTCGTCATCTTCTGCCTGTTCATCACCATCTATTACGTCCACCGCTATGGAGAAGCCGAACAGACCAATGTCAACTTCTCCCGCTATTCAGCCAGCGGCGTCCCGGAACTGAGCGACGAGGAAAAAGAAGCGCAGCAGGAAAAGAATCGCCTGCCCTCGAACAGCGGCCGCTACCTCATGATGCGCGGGACCTACGTCATCCCCGACGAGACGACCATTCCCACCTTCCTCAAAGCCAGCCACGACCGCGATATGGAAACAATCCGCTCCCTCGTCCGGTCCGACAAGATACTGGTCTTTGCCAAGCCGACGCGCATCCAGATTACCGGTGACAAAGACAAGAACGGCTTCGTCCCCGTCCAAATCCTGGAAGGCGACTACGCCAATCGCACGGGCTTCGCCTCAGACGATATGATAAGTAAATAAAAAAGGCTTGTCGCATATGCGACAAGCCTTTTTTCTGTAGGGGCGACCACGTGGGGCGCCCGTTTACGCTTTTTAGTTGTTAGGGGCTAGGGGATGGTTTTAAATTTAAAGGTTTTCTCTGCAAACTACAAATGCTGTACTATAATATAAACCATAAAAGAAAAAGAACCCCGCAGGAGGGCAGAAGCCTTCGTGCGACAGTCCAAAAGGGAGGTTTTCTCATGAAATTGAAAAAATGGCAGGCTTGGGATTACCTTCGCCTCGCCGGAATGGCAGGCCAAGCACCCCTGCTTCGTCCTGGCCCCTCAATACGATACGATCATCGTCGATGACAACTATCAATACGGGCCGGAACTGGACCGGACCATCCATCTCGTCCAACAGCTCTGCCGTCAATATTCCATCGATACGGACCGCATCTATAACACGGGGCAGTCCATGGGCAGCATGACATCCATCGCCATGGATGTCAAATATCCGGACTTCTTCGCCGGCTCTTACCTCGTCGCCTGCAAATGGGACGAAACCGTCACTTCGCCCTTAGGTCACCAGCATATCTGGGCCGTTACCTCCCAAGGTGACCCCGGTGCCAGCCCGAGCCTGGCAAAAATCATGGAAAACTTAGAAAAAGACGGCGTCAAAGTAGCCAGCCAGACCCTCGACCCCACCCAGCCGCAAGACCAGGTCGACGCCCAGGCCGCTGCCCTCATCACGCCGGACTGCAGCCACTACCTGACCCAGTACCAAGGCGGCAGCCACCGCTCTACCTGGCAGCATGCCTACACCATGCAGCCCGCCTTAGAATGGCTTTTTGCTCAGAAAAAAACAGACCGTATTCATTAAAACATAATTCATAGCTGTCACATGAAGGCTTCTGCCATCGTACGAGGCTCCTTTCTCTTTAAAGTTTGTAGTTTATAGAAGACGACTTTAAATTTAAAAACCATTCACTAAAAACTACAAACTGCAAACTTAATACTCAAAAAGCGCTGTCTTCATGCGACAGCGCTTTTTTTCTACATGGACAAGATTTTTTGGTAAATCTGGTGGTCCCGGAGTGCCGCCCGGCCGATGCCGATGAGGTCGGCCTGCCCTTTTTCCAGGAAGGCTTCCGCTTCGGCGCCGTCGGCAATGCCGCCGGTCAGCAAGACGGGAAGGGTCGTCCCTTTTTTGGCTGCTGCCGATAATTCGGCAAAATATCCCGCTTCCGTATGGCCAGGGCGGAAGAAGACGCTCATGCCGCCGGAAAGGCTGAGCATGTCGATGCCGGCCGTTTCAAAAATCTTAGCCGCTTCGCTGACATCGCCGACGACGGCACCGCCATCCATATAATCGCTGCCGCCCAGGCGCAGGGAAAGGACAAAATCAGACCCGACCTGGCGGCGGATAGCCTGAATGATTTCAACGTGCAGCCGGGTCCGGCCAGCCAAGGTCTGGCCCGTATAGTCATCGGTCCGCTTATTGGTCACCGGTGAATAGAACTGGTCCAGCAGATAGCCATGGGCCGAGTGGATTTCCACGCCGTCGTAGCCGGCCTGCTGTGCCCGGACAGCGGCGTCGACAAAGGCCTGGACGATGCGCTGGATATCGCCCTGCGTCATTTCCCGGGGAAATTCCGGCTGGCCCTGGACCGAAGCGGCCCGCGACGGATTGGAAACAGCACTGGCACTGATGACTTCCTGCCCCGTAATGGCCCGATGGGCAGCACTGCCGGCATGGCTGATCTGTGCCAGGATGGGTACGCCCTGAGCGTGGACAGCCGCCGTCAGGCGCTGCAGTCCGGGAATATCGGCATCGGCCGCCAGCGACACCTGGTTGGCACTGGCCCGGCCTTCAGGCGAAACGAAACTGTGTTCCTGAATGATCAGGCCTGGACCGCTGCGGGCCATATCACCATAATAAGCGACCAGCCCATCCGTCACCTGGCCTTTCGCCGACTTTTCCGTCGCCATCGGCGGCAGGACCAGACGGTTCTTCAAAACCAGAGACCCAACATTCAGCGTTGCATGTAATAACGGATACATCATCAAAATCCCTTCTTTCGTAAAAATAATTTAAAGTGGTTCATGGTTCGTGGCTCGTACATTTAAGAACCCCTCAGTCCGCCTTCGGCGGCCAGCTCCCCTTCGCAGGAGAGCCTTTCGGACCGCAGGAGCTCAATGACGCGGTCAGATCCGCGCCGGATTTGCCGGGCTGGCAAGGAGAAAAACGCAGGCATAGCGGGGCTCTGTCGAGGCTTTTCGACGCAGTCAGCCCGGCAAAGACAAGCGGAGATGGCTGCACGAATTGAGCTTCTGCGGTCCGCTAAAAAGCATCCCATTCGGCGAAGCGTTCGTTCATGCGTTTTTTCTTGATTTTCTTGGTTTCCCCTTCGGCTGCAGCAAAGGGCATTTTCCCGGCCGCAATGGTCCGTTTATAAAAGAGTTCAACTGCTTGTTCTTCCGTCAGTCCCAGGCGCTCAAAGATGGCCTGGGCTTTTTTTCTCGTTTCTTCATCCATGCGTTTCATCTCCTTTGCGGTTGTCATGGCGGTCCTGGGCTTCCTGGTTGATGCCGTCCAGGGTAGCCATATGCCAGACGGCATACATCATGGTCTTCATGAGGACGACGCCCAAGACGGCCCCCGTCCCTTCACCCAGGGAGAGACCGGCCTGGATGGGCACGTCGTATTCATCGATGCCGCACAGGCGCAGGGCCTGGGCCATGCCGGGCTCCCGGGAAATATGGGACGGCAGGGCATAATCGCGGACGGCAGGCTTCATGGCGATGGCACAGGCCAGGGCTGTCGCCGTAATGAAGCCGTCGATATAAAAGGGAATCTTTTCGTCGGCACAGGCCATCATGGCGCCGCAGAGTGCTGCCAAATCAAAGCCGCCGACGCAGCGCAGGGCATCAGCCGGCATCTGGATTTCTTTTTCATAGGCCTTGACGGCTGCGGCGATGACATGGCGCTTATGGAAGAGCAGTTTATAATTGCCCCGGGCCGAACCGAAGCCAGTCAGCCAGGACATCTTTTTCGGCGACAATGCTGTAAGGACCGCGGCAGACGTCGTCGTGTTGCCAATGCCCATTTCCCCGAATGACAGGAGATTGATGCCATCTTTGGCCGCTGCCTGCACCCGTTCGCGGCCCGTCGCCATGGCTTGCGCCAGCTCTTCCCGGCTCATAGCCGGTTCGACGGCAAAGTTCTTTGTCCCCCTGGCGATCTTGCGGTCCAGTCCGACGGCATCATCACTGTCGATACCGACATCGACGACTTCATAAGGGATATCCTGGCTGCGGCAGAAACAGGTCACGGCCGACGTCCCCTGTACCATATGGCAGCTCTGCATATACGTGATATCCGACAACTGCGCGACGACACCGGCCCGGACGACACCATTGTCGGCGGCAAAGATGATGTGTTTCGGCCGCAGCTCCCGGTGAAAGGTCCCCCAGGCCAATAAAATCTGCTTGGCCTGCTTTTCCAAAAGTCCCAGGCTTCCCGGCGGCTTGGCCAGATTGTCGATTTGATGAAGGGCCTGGCGCCGGTAACGTTCTTTGCTCACTGTCATACACATCCTCTTTTCTCGTCTTAATCGCTTCTATTGTACCATGATTGCAAACGATTCGCGACTTACATAAAAATGAATATTTGTTCATCCTGTAACACAGATTTCCTTGAAAAAACGTTTAATTTATGTCAAAATAAAAGCAAGAGTGGAGGTGGCCATCGTGTCCACAATTAAAGACATTGCCAAAGCTGCTGGCGTTTCCATCGCCACCGTTTCCATCGTCCTGAACGGCAAGGGCCGGGAACGGAAAATCTCGCAGGAAACACAACAGCGTATATACAAAATTGCACAAGACCTGAATTACGTCCCCAACCAGTCGGCCAAAAAACTGCGGTCGGCTAAAAAGGACAGCTATGCCATTGCCTTCTACTGGGCAACGGACTTCCGTATCAACTACCTGGCCCGCATCACCCTCGGCATCCAGGAAGAAATCATGAAACAGGACAAAGCCATTCATCTGACCGTCGTCCCTTATAAGGTCGACCAGCTGCAAAAACAGCTCGAAGCCATGCAGAATGAATTTTTCAACGGCATCATCATCGCGAATATGTCCAATAAAGATATGGACTACCTCAATTCCATCCATATCCCCTGCCCTGTCGTCCTCTTTAACCGGGAATCGGATAAATACAGCAGCGTCACCATGGACAACTATACTATCGGCTGCAACGTCGCCCAGCACTTCCTGGACAAGGGCATCTTCGACGCCGGCGTCCTGACCCATGACACGTCGTTCCCGATCATGCGCACGTGGATGCAGGGCTTCCTCGACACCTTCGCCAAGGCCGGCCACGCCGTACCAGAAGAAAACATCATCCTCTGCGATACGTCTTCATCGAGCGCTGTGGAAGCTACGAAGAAGCTCTATGAAGAAAAGCGGATGCCCCGGGCTATGTTCTGTGAATCCGACGTCCTGGCCCACGGCATGCTCTATACCTGCCATGAACTGGGTATCGCTATCCCACAGGACGTGGAAGTCTTCACCATCGGGATCAACATGGCTCAATTCAATGATTACGCCATTCCCTCCCTGTCCCGCGTCGATATCCCCATGGGCGAAATCGGTCAGCACTGTCTGCACCTCATGGTCGACCTCATTGAAAAGAAAAAACCGAATCCTACGGTCCAGTTCGTAGAAGGAAAAGAAATCATCGGCCAATCATCCCCGCGGTAGGAAATGTAAAAAGGGCCTGTCGCACGTAATCGTGCACAGGCTCTTTTTATGTATGCAAAAACATCATAGCTTTATGGTCGTTCTTCGTGGACGGTTTGCTCGGACTCAGAAGTGGCTTTGCCGCAATAGACTCTGGAAATCAGGCGCAGGAGCGCCAAAAGGCTCCCCTGTGAAGGGGAGCTGGCCGCCAACGGCGGTCTGAGGGATTCTTCTGAAGAGGTTGGCATCGGCCACCTGGCCCCTAGCTGGTTCGCGTGCTCCACTCCTCTTGCCGAGAGTGCCATTTGCTGGCGTGCTGAAACTCGCTGCGCTCAAACAAAGCAG
>NZ_JBBMEU010000041.1:0-19830 GCF_040096415.1 Megasphaera intestinihominis | reverse complement strand
TCTTCGTCGAGGCTGCCTTCGATTTTGACGGCGTCGATGAGGGCCGAACGGATGGCAAAGCGTAGGATCGTCGCGTAGTCGTTGTCGGTCTGGTACATTTCCGGCAGCTTGCTCTTATCGCACGAGAAGAGGACCGACGGCTGTTCAGCATCACGGGCAATGAACAGCAGGGCGTTCCAGAGCTGGGACAAATTGATGGTCCCGTTGAAACAGCCGGCATCAAAGGCAATCATATCGTAAGGTTTCTTTAAGATTTCGTCGATTCGGTCCTGCAAATCTTCGATAGTTTCACATTCCAAGGGAACGGCGATGAAGGGATGGTCCGATTCAAAATGAATACTCATTGCACTAGGCATATATTATTACCTCCTAAGTCGTATTATCTTTATTGTACTCGGAATATGACTTGTTGGCAATGGCTATAAAAAAACGTTGACAAATCATCTCGTTTCTTGTATAATATTTTTTGTTGGCGGGGCATAGCGCAGTTTGGTAGCGCACCTGGCTTGGGACCAGGGGGTCGCAGGTTCAAATCCTGCTGCTCCGACCATTACCGACCGATGCGGGTGTAGCTCAGTGGTAGAGCGCCAGCCTTCCAAGCTGGTTATGTGGGTTCGATTCCCATCACCCGCTCCATTTTTTGAGACTCAGTAGCTCAGCTGGATAGAGCAACAGCCTTCTAAGCTGTGGGTCTAGGGTTCGAATCCCTACTGGGTCACCACTTACTTGCGCCTATAGCTCAGGGGATAGAGCACCGGTCTCCGGAACCGGGTGCGAAGGTTCGAATCCTTCTAGGCGCACCAAAAAATAGTGAAAAGGACCCCGCACGAAGGCTTTTGCCATCATGCGGGGTCCTTTTTCATTTTATAGTTTGTATAATCTGGTTTTAAATTGTTAACCATCCGCTAACTGCTGCATGGTAGGGAATACACAAAATTCACAGCGGGACGCTCTCTGGGCGTCCCCTACAGCAAAAAAGGGATTGTCGCATGTGCGACAATCCCTTTTCTATATCTTACACTAAACCTTGTTCAATCATGACGTCGGCGACTTTCATGAAGGCCGTGATGTTGGCACCGGCGACGTAGTTGTCGGGGACGCCGTATTTTGCGGCGTTGTCACGGGATTCTTCAAAGATGTTGCGCATAATGTCTTTGAGGGTAGCGTCGACTTTTTCAAAGGGCCAGGACAGGCGTTCCGAGTTCTGAGCCATTTCCAGGGCCGATACGGCGACGCCGCCGGCATTTGCAGCTTTGGCCGGCGCAAAGAGGACGCCGTGTTCCTGGAAGTAAGCCATAGCGTCGAGGGTCGACGGCATGTTGGCGCCTTCGCCGATGGCTTTTACGCCGTTCTGGACGAGGATTTTAGCCGATTCCAGGTCGATTTCGCCCTGTGTAGCGCAGGGGAGGGCGATGAAGGCCGGGATTTTCCACATATCGCGGCTGTTTTCGTGGTATTCTGCATCCGGATGGGTTTCGATGTATTCTTTGATGCGGCCGCGGCGGACTTCTTTGATGTCCTTGACGGTTGCGACGTCGATGCCATTGGCGTCATAGATATAGCCGCTGGAGTCGGAGCAGGTGACGACCTTGGCACCCAGGGCCTGGGCTTTTTCGATGGCATAGATGGCGACGTTGCCCGAACCGGAAACGATGACCGTCTTGCCTTTGATGTCGATGTTCTTGTTGTCCAGCATATCCTTGACGAAATAGAGGAGACCATAGCCGGTAGCTTCTGTACGGGCGAAGCTTCCGCCGTAATCAATGCCTTTGCCTGTGAGTACGCCGGCATCGAAAGCGTCCTGGATGCGTTTGTACTGGCCATAGAGGAAGCCGATTTCACGGGCGCCGACGCCGATGTCGCCAGCCGGTACGTCGATGTTGGGGCCGATGTGGCGGCACAGTTCGGTCATGAAGCTCTGGCAGAAATGCATGACTTCCCGGTCCGATTTGCCTTTCGGGTCGAAGTCCGAGCCGCCTTTGCCGCCGCCGATGGGAAGGCCGGTCAGGGCGTTCTTGAAGATCTGTTCAAAAGCCAGGAACTTCAAGATGCTCAGGTTGACGCTCTTGTGGAAGCGCAGGCCGCCTTTGTAAGGGCCGATGGCGCTGTTGGCCTGGACGCGGTAGCCGCGGTTGACGTGGAAGACGCCGTTGTCATCTTCCCAGGGGACGCGGAAAATGATGACGCGTTCCGGTTCGATGATGCGTTCCAGGATGTGGTGCTGTTTATATTTCGGTTCCTTTTCCAGCATGGGCACGAGGGACGTCAGTACTTCGCGGGCTGCGTTCTGGAATTCCGTCTGTTCAGGGTCACGGCGCTGGATGATGGCCAGCACGTCTTCTACATACTGCTGCATTTCTGTCATAATGGATTCTCCTTTGAATGAATATTTTATTGTAATGAGGTAGTCGATAGATGCGTCGTAATGACTTTTTTGCATCCGTTGGAGATATTATAGAAAAGATTTTAGAAAATGTAAATAAAAACTTAAAAAATTAGTGATAGAGATTTCAAAACGATAAAATTCAAAAATCGAATAATTGATTTGTCATGACTGGCAGGGGCCGGAGAAGCGTAGTATAATAGGGAAGATGTTTGAAGAAGGGAAGTGCATGTATGGAAACATGGCTTGATCTGCATATGCATACGAAATATAGTATGGATGGCCAATTCGAGCCGGCCGACTTGATGCGCCAATGCGCCGATGCCGGCGTGACGACCGTCGCCGTGACCGACCACGATTCGGCCCGGGCTATCCCGGAAGCGCGGCAGGAAGCGGCCCGGCTGGGCTTGAACCTGGTGCCGGGCATCGAAATCAGCTGCCAGTATAAAGGGAAGAATTTCCACCTTCTCGGCTATGGCATCCATGCCGAGGACCCTGTTTTTGCGGCCATTGAAAAGGATGTATACGGCCAGCGCCGGGCGATTTCAGAAAAGGTCCTCGACGCCGTCGAAGCCCTGGGCATCGTCCTCGACCGGCCGGCTATCTGGAAGCTCTGCAGCGGCGATGCCGTTGCGTCCGTCCATATCGCCCGCGTCGCCCTGGCGGACCCGCGCAATGCGGATTGTCCCGTCCTGGCACCGTACCGGCCGGGTGGGGCGCGGAGCGATGCGCCATACGTCAACTTTGGCTGGGATATCTGCGGCCAGGGAGGCCCGGCTTTCGTGCCCATGACCTTCATGGATTTTGCCAAAGCCGTCGCCATCATCCACGACCACGGCGGTGTCGCCGTCCTGGCCCATCCCGGTGCCAATATGAAGCAGAACCGGCCGCTGACGGAAGAGCTCATCGCTACGGGCCTCGATGGCATCGAAGCCTATTGCAGCTATCACGACGAAGGGACGAGTGCTTTTTACCGCCGCATTGCCGATAACTATGGCCTGATGGCGACCTTGGGCAGCGATTACCACGGCCGGGCCAAGCCGCACATCCGGCTCGGGACGTACGGCCATCCGGAACCGCAGGCCCTGTGGGACCGGCTCTGCCAGAAAATCAAACAACAACATGGGGAAGTGTATGTATCGTGAAAACGAAAAAAATGATATCTGCCCTGGCCTTGACCCTTTGTCTGGCCCTGGGCATGACGACAGGTTCTTTGGCGAGTGCTGCCGACAATGAAGGCGCAGCCTATACGACGGGCGTCGCCAGTGTCGACCAGCACATGGATGCCGTAGCCAGGGCCAAGGCCAAAGCCGCTAAGGCTGCCAAGAAGGCAGGGAAGACGAAAAAAGACCAGGCCGGCAAGACGGCGCCTGTATCGTCCCAGCCAGCCGCTGCAGCCAGCACAGCCGCCAAGCCCGCAGTCATCGGCAATGTCCCGCGGTCGGCGAAACCCGCCGGAGCCCGCGGCGTCATGCGCAACTATAATCCCGTGACCGATGCGGCGCCGGCCGAACCGATGGCCATCAAGGAAACGCATTTCCAGTTCCGCGAAACGCTGCTCCTGCGGCCGAAGACGGACATGGTCGTCATCCATCACGTCGGCATCCCCGATGGCGATACGTCGGCAGCGGCTATCCATCGCGCCCATCTGGCCAACGGCTGGGCCGGTATCGGTTACCATTACGTCATCCGCAAAGACGGGACCATTGAACGGGGCCGCCCGCTGGCTACGGTCGGTGCTCATGCCGAAGGGCAGAACTACCATACCGTCGGCATCAATGTGACGGGCAATTTTGAAAAGGAAATCCCCACGCCGGCCCAGATCCACTCCCTGGAAGGACTGGTCGCCTGGATCTGCAAGATCTACAGCATCGTGCCGGGTCCGTCTACCATCGTAGGCCATCGCGACGTCAACAGTACGGACTGCCCGGGCCGCAACCTCTACAGCCTGCTACCGCAGATCCGCAAGGATGTCGCCCAGAAGATGAACGGTATGGATTCGTCTTATGAAGATAAGCTGAAGAAGACGAATTTCCTCAAGATGAGCCGGAAAGAACGGGAAGCCATCATCATGCAGGGCGCGTCGGTCTTCTAATCGCTACTGGCAGGGGCCAGTGAACTATGATATAATTAAATAGTTGCAGTTGAATCACGATAAGGGCTGCGCATGGACCGCCTTGTTTTCCAGGGCTTCATGCGACAGCCCCAATTTGTCATGAGGTAAAAACGATATGAAGCAATTCTTTCAATGGATGAATCAAGATGAAAATATCCGCTCCGCCGTGGCTGCGTTTTCCCAGCCCGGCTGTCATAGTATCTACGGCCTCAGCGGTTCCGTCAAGAGCGCCCTCGTCGCCAAGGCCCTGACGGAAAAGCCGGGGCAGGCCGTCCTCGTCGTCCCGTCGCGGGAACAGGCTGCGGCCTGGATGGCGGACCTGGCCTTTTTGGTACCGGACCTGCCAGTCCTGGATTTCCCTGTCGTCGACAAGGCCGTCTTTACGACGACGGCCAAGAGCCTGGACCGGACGGCCCGGCAGATGGAAGCCTTGGGCCGCCTGCGCCAGGGTGACCGGCTCCTGATCCTGGCGGCACCGGAAGAAGCGGCCCAGTACGTCATGGCGCCGCAGCGCATCGATGCCGCCGCTATCGACGTGGCCATCCATCAGGACTACGACCGCGACGAGTTGTTGCAGCACCTCGTCGACGCCGGCTATGAACGGGTCGACATGGTCGAACGGCGCGGTCATTTTTCCGTCCGCGGCGACATCGTCGATATCTATGCCGTCAACGAACCGCAGCCCCTGCGCCTGGAGTTCTTCGGCGACGAACTGGACAGCCTGCGCACGTTCGATACAGACAGCCAGAAATCCCAGGACCAGCGGGAAAAGGCCCGCATCCTGCCCATTTCCCTGACTGTCCAGGATGACGAGAAATATACGCTCCTGGACTATGCCGGACAGGGCGTCATCATCTGGGATGAACCGAACCGCGTCCGCGAAGGCCTGAAGAAGGTCCTCAAGGAGTCCGACGACTATAAGGGCCGCCTGGCGTCCTGGAAAAATCTGGTCACAGCCCAGCGCCCGGGGCCGCAGCTCATCTTGTCGCTCATGGCCCAGTCCGTGCCGGATATGATGATAGACACGTCGGCCAGCTTTGCCGCCAAGATGATGGCCAGTTTCCAGAAGCAGTTCAACCTCCTGGAAGAAGAAGTGGACCATTGGCGGGACCTGGGGAATACAATCCTCTTCGTCATCAACAGCCGCGACCGACGGGCTTCGCTCCAGGCCTGGATGAAGCAGCATGAGCTGCCGTTCCGGGACTACGATGATGACCAGAGTACGCCAGGCGGCGTCTACGTCGTCGAAGGGGAGATCCACGACGGCTTCGAGCTGCCTTATGCCAAAATCGTCGTCGTCGCCGAACGGGATGTCTTCGGCACCCAGAAGCGGCGCCTGCGCCATCATGCCGCCAAAGGCCAGGAAATCAACGTCTTTACCGACCTCAAGCCCGGCGATTACGTCGTCCACGAAGTCCACGGCATCGGCCGCTACATCGGTATCAAGACCATTGAAATGGATGGTGTCCACAAGGATTATCTGGAAATCCACTATGCCGGCAAGGATATCCTCTACGTGCCGACGGACCAGTTGTCCCTGTTGCAGCGCTACATCGGTAACGAAGGGGATACGCCGAAATTACAGAAAATGGGCGGTTCCGACTGGCAGAAGACGCGGGTCAAGGCCCAGAAGTCCATTACCGACCTGGCAGAAAAACTCGTCGCCCTCTATGCCAAGCGGGAAGTCGTTCAGGGCTATGCCTTTCCGCCGGATACGCCGTTCCAGAAGGAATTTGAAGAAGCCTTTCCTTATGAAGAAACGGAAGATCAGTTGAAAGCCGTCCGCGATATCAAGGCCAGCATGGAAAAGCCGACGCCCATGGACTGCCTGGTCTGCGGCGACGTCGGTTTCGGCAAGACTGAAGTGGCCATGCGGGCCATCTTTAAAGCCGTCACAGCCGGTAAGCAGGTCGCCGTCCTGGTGCCGACGACGGTCTTGTCGCAGCAGCATTTCCAGACCTTTATGGAACGCTTCGGTCCCTTCGGCGTCCACGTCGACGTCCTCAACCGCTTCCGCTCGTATAAAGAAAAGAAAGATATCCTGGCCCGGACCCTGACCGGCGATATCGACGTCCTCATCGGGACCCACAGCCTGCTCAACAAGAAGGTCAAGTTCAAGGACCTGAGTCTCCTGGTCGTCGATGAAGAACAGCGCTTCGGCGTGGCCCAGAAGGAAAAATGGAAGGCCTGGGCAGCCAATATCGACGTCCTGTCCCTGAGCGCCACGCCGATTCCGCGGACGCTGCACATGTCCCTGGTCAACCTGCGGGAAATGTGCGTCATCGAAACGCCGCCGACAGACCGTTTCCCGGTCCAGACCTATGTGACCGAATACGACGCCCGCATCGTCAGCGATGCCATTATGCGCGAAAAACGGCGGGGCGGCCAGGTCTTCTTCGTCTACAACCGCGTTGCGACCATCGAAAAGATGAAAGACGAACTCCAGGCCCTCTTGCCGGATGTGACCATCGGCATCGCCCACGGCCAGATGGCCGGGAGCCTGCTGGAATCGGTCATGTTCGATTTCTATGAAGGCAAATACGACGTCCTCCTCTGTTCGAGCCTGGTCGAAAACGGCCTGGACGTAGCCAATGCCAATACCATCATCATTTACGACGCCGACCACTTCGGCCTGTCCCAGCTCTATCAGATGCGCGGCCGCGTCGGTCGGAGCCATCGCATGGCCTATGCCTATTTCCTCTACCGCCGCGACAAGGTCCTGTCGGAAGTCGCCGAAAAACGCTTGCAGGCCATCAAGGAATTCACCGAACTCGGCTCGGGCTTCAAGATTGCCATGCGTGACCTGGAAATCCGCGGCGCCGGCAACCTCCTGGGTCGGGAACAGCACGGCAATATCGCCAGCGTCGGCTTTGCCATGTACTGCCATATGCTGGAAGATGCCATCGCCAAGGCTCAGAACGGCAAGGAAGCAGCGCCGCCGCCACCGGAAACGGTCATGGAAATCCACGTCGACGCCTTTATCGACGACGGCTATATCCAAAATGGCGGCCAGAAAATCGAAATGTACCAGCGCCTGGCCGTCTTATCGTCGAAAGAAGAACTGGCCGACCTGCGCCGGGAACTGGCCGACCGCTACGGCAAGCCCAGCCAGCCCGTAGAGAAATTGCTGCAGGTCACGGAAACGCGCCTCGACGCCAAGGCCCAAGGATTGGTCCTCATCGCTCAGAAGAAAGACGTCCTGGAATTGAAGTGGCAGCGCGTCGCCGATATACCCGACCTTTCCAAACTGGAACCGTCCCTGCGCCGCCGTTTCCGCCTTGTGCCCAACATGCCCGTCATGGTCCGCGTCTCCCTGGCTGGGATTTCCGACGTCCTGGCCTTTATCCAGACGCTGCTGGTGGCCTTTTCATCATTGAGAAAGGGGAATTCCCTTGAGTAAGAACTCCTTTTTACGGGGCGCCATGGTCCTCACCGTGGCCGGTATCGTCGTCAAGATCCTGGGCGGGCTGAACCGTATCTTCTTGTCGCGCCTCTTGGGGGGCGAAGGCATCGGCCTGTACCAGATGGCTTATCCCGTCTATATCCTGCTCCTGAGCATTATCGGCGCCGGGATTCCCATTGCCGTGTCCATCATGATCGCTGAGGAAGCGGCCAAAGGCCATTACAGCGGCGTCCGCCGTATCTTTCATGTGACCCTGGTCTTCATGACCGTCGTCGCCGTCGTCTGCGGCCTGGCCCTGCCTTTTGGCGCCCATGGCCTGGTCGAAATGGGCATCGTCCGCGATAGCCGGGTCTTTCCGGCTCTGGCCGTCCTGGCGCCGGCCCTGAGCCTGTCGGTCATCGCCTGCTGTTTCCGCGGCTATTTCCAGGGCCTGCAGCTCATGACGCCGACGGCACTGTCCCAGATGGCAGACCAGTTTGTCCGGGTCTGCACCATGCTCGTCCTGGCCTGGATTCTCTTGCCGAAGGGTCTGGAATGGGCCGCTGCCGGTGCCGCCTTCGGCGCCGTCCCGGGGGCGGCGGCAGGGCTGGTGCTCATCGCTTTCCTGTATTACCGTCACAGCCGCCATCCCATGCCCGATGACGACGGCGTCTTCGTCATCCAGTCGCCGCGGCGCATCATCCGCCGGCTCATCGTCCTGGCCGTGCCCGTAGCGGCGGCCAACATGCTCCTGCCGGCCGTGGCCAGCATCGACTTGTTCATCGTGCCCCTGCGTCTGGAAGCAGCTGGCTACAGCACCCATCAGGCGACGGCCCTTTACGGCTATCTGACGGGCATGGCCAACGGCCTGGTCCAGCTGCCGGCTATCTTGACCATCGCCTTGGCGACGAGCCTCGTCCCGGCCGTATCGGCTGCCTTTTCCCAGCGGAATCGGGACGTCATCCTCGACCGGACCGACACGGCCATGCGCATTGCCAACGTCATCACCGTGCCGGCCTGCCTGGGCCTGGCCGTCCTGGCCATACCCATTTCCCGGCTCCTCTATGCGACGCCGGCAGCGGGGCCGGCCATCTGCGTCCTGTCCATTTCGGTCTTCCTCGTCGGTCTCCAGCAGATCACCAGCGGCCTTTTGCAGGGCATGGGCCATACGGCCGTCCCGCTGTACAACATGGCCGCCGCGGCCGTCGTCAAGATTATCCTCAGCTGGCACTTGACGGCCATTCCCTGGCTGGGCGAAGTCGGCGCCGCCTGGGCGACCAATGCCGATTTGGCCGTCGCTACGGCGCTCAATCTTTACTTTGCCCGTAAATACATTGCCTACCGCGTCCAGTGGGGCTACATCGGGAAACTCTTTCTGGCCGGCGCCGCCATGGCCGGCACGGCCTGGCTCGTCCACCACGCCTTGTTCGTCCTCTTCGGCAACGCCGTGGCCACCATCGCCGCCATCATGGCCGCAGCCCTGGTCTACCTCATCGGCCTCGTCGTCTTCCGGGCCCTCACGGCAGAAGATATCGAAAAAATCCCCGTCGTCGGGAAGAAAGTAAGCCGGCGGATACATTTGTAGGAAAGACGCAGGCCGCAGTCCGCGGGTGGCAGGCCAGAAAAAAATACACGGCCTGCGGCCGTATGCGTAGGGGCTGTCGCACGAAGGCTTCGGCCATCATGCGAGGCCCCTTTTACTTTATAGTTTGTAGTACGGAGTTTGTAGAAGCTGGTCTTAAATTTTTTACCATTTGCTACAAACTAAAAACTACAAACTTAAAACTCAAAAAGAGGCGATGTCGTCAGTTTGAATCTGTTGCCGCGCATGTCATCGGGGATGTACACAGGATTCACGCGGGACGCCTTAACAGGACGTCCCCCTACGATGCGGTCTGCGACCGGTAGGGACGTTAGCCCCAAAACTCGATGAACGGCTCTAGGCTGCGGCCTGCGGGACGGCCTTTGGCCATCCCTTGCTTTTTCCCGTTCTTTTTGCTATACTGGAAACAAATAGTTGAGCAAATCAACTAATTACTGAAGAAAAGGGGATGCAGCACATGGATTATTTGAAGGCTGGTCATGATTTCAGTGTCATCAACCAGCGTTCCCAAGCCTATGTGGTCGAAGCGTGCCGTCCTTGGAATTTGTCTTATTCGGAACATGTGACGCTCCTGAGTTTGTACAGCCACGATGGCTGCCGGCAGAATGAGCTCTGTCAGGTCATGCAGGCCGACAAAGCCCTGGTGGCCCGGAATCTGAAGACGCTGGAGGCGAAGGGATTCGTCAGCCGGCGCCAGCAGGGGACGGACCGGCGTTACAAGTATCTCTATTTGACGCCCAAGGCCCGGGAGCTGCAGGATACGATGGAAGAGATTTTAAGGAAATGGGTCGACGTCCTCGTCCAGGGCGTCGATGAGGTGACGCTGGGGCCGGCGTTGCAGCTCATGCATCAAGTGGCCGACAATGCCGCTGAAGCCGATATTGCTGCCCTTAATCCCACAAAGGAGATGAAGCCATGAAACGCGATTGGAAATATACAGTCCTCGTCATAGCCGTCCTGACGGCCTTGGGCCTGACAGGCTGCGGCCAGCAGACCCAGCAGGCCGAACAGCCCCAGCTGGTCAAGGCCATCCAGGTCGGCAGTGAAACGGCGGGCACGACGGCCGGTACCTATTCGGGGACGGTCAAGGGCCGATACCAGAGTAATTTGTCCTTCCAGGCCGGCGGCCGCATTACGGCCCGCAACGTCCAGCTCGGCTCCCAGGTCCATGCCGGAGACGTCCTGATGACGGTCGACCCGAAAGACGTGGCCCAGGCTGTCAATCAGACCCAGGCCCAGGTCGACGCCGCTGCTGCTCAGCTCCAGCTGGCCCAGTCCAATTTAACCCGTTATCAGCAATTATACGATATGGATGCCATCAGCGCGTCCGTCCTGGACCAGTACCAGACAGCTTACGACCAGGCTTCGGCCCAGTATAACCAGGCCTTGGCAGCCCAGCAGGCGCAGGAAAACCAGTTATCCTATACGCAGCTCACGGCCGATGCCGACGGCGTCATCTCAGCCGTATCGGCAGAAGTCGGCCAGGTCGTCGCTGCCGGCCAGACTGTAGTCACCCTGGTCCATTCAGGGGACCTGGAAGTCCAGGTCAATGTACCGGAAAATAAATTGGCCGATTTTCCAGTCGGCCAGAACGTGACCGTCACCTTCTGGGCCCTCCAGAACCAGCAGGCCGCCGGTGTCGTCCGCGAAGTGGCTCCTATGGCCGATGCGGCGTCGCGGACGTACCAGGTCAATATTTCCCTGCCCAATCCGCCGGACGGCATGCAGCTCGGCATGACGGCTACGGTTGCCAACGGCAGTGAACAGGCAGCCGCTGAAGATACCTTCGTCCTGCCGCTGGCCGCCATCTATCAGACCGGCGACACGCCCCAGGTCTGGGTCGTCGGCAAGGATAAGACCTTGTCCCTGAAAGACGTGACGGTCCAGGATTTTGGCGATAATACGGTCAAAGTCACGGGCCTCAGCCGCGGTGATGTCGTCGTCACGGCCGGCGTCCATATGCTCAGTGAAGGACAGAAAGTCCGCGTAGAGGGGGAAGATGAATGAGAAATTTATCGGAAGTCTCTATTCACAACCGCGTCCTCGTCTGGTACTTCATCATCCTCGTCGCCATTGCCGGTATCTTTTCCTACATGAAACTGGGCCGCATGGAAGACCCGACGTATACGGTTCGGACTATGGTCGTCTCCGTCGCCTGGCCCGGTGCCACGGCGGAACAGATGCAGGAACAGGTGACGGATAAAATCGAAAAGAAACTGCAGGATACGCCGAACCTGGATTACATCAAGAGTTATTCCCGGCCCGGCCAGTCGGTCATCTACGTCTACCTCGACGACAAGGCGCCGCGCGACAGCATCCGCAGCACCTGGCATGAAGTCCGCAATTTGACGGAAGATATGAAGAAAGATTTGCCCGAAGGCGTCTATGGGCCTTATTACAACGACCGTTTCGACGACGTCTACGGTTCTATCTATGCTATCACCGGCGATGGCTATTCGTATGAAGAATTGCGTCAGAAAGCGGAAAAGATACGCCGCATGATGATGTCCGTCGACGATGTCAGCAAAGTCGAACTCGTCGGCGAACAGTCGGAAAAGGTCTACATCGAAGTGGCCAATTCCAAACTGGCCGAACTGGGGATTGCGCCGACGACCATCGCCAATGCCGTCAAAGGCCAGAACCAGATGACGCCGGCCGGCATGGTCGATACCCAGTCGGACAACGTCTACCTGCGCCTGTCCGGTGTCTTTGAAGACGTCGAAGCCATCCGCAACCTGCCCATCAATGCCAATGGCCGCGTCTTCCGCCTGGGCGATATCGCCACGGTCGAACGGCGCTATACGGAACCGGCGGACCCGAAGATGTTCTATAATGGCAAGCCTGCCGTCGGTATCGCCTTGTCCATGAAGAGCGGCGGCAATAACCTCCAGCTCGGCGAAAACTTGAAGAAGTTGCAGGAAAGCGTCAAATCCGATTTGCCGGCCGGCATGGAAATCCACCAGGTATCGGACCAGCCGCAGGTCGTCAAAGAGTCCATCAGCGACTTTACCAACACCCTGCGTGAAGCCATCATCATCGTCCTCGTCGTCAGCTTCCTCAGCCTGGGACTGCGGACGGGCCTGGTCGTCGCTTTCTGTATCCCACTGGTCCTGACCGGCGTCTTCTGTGTTATGGAAGTAGCCGGCATCGACTTGCATAAGGTTTCCTTAGGTTCCCTGATCATCGCCCTGGGCCTCCTCGTCGACGACGCCATCATTGCCGTCGAAATGATGACGGTCCAGCTGGAGAAGGGCATGAACCGCGTCGATGCGGCCTGCTATGCCTTCAAGGCGACGGCCAAGCCCATGCTGACGGGGACCCTCATTACCTGCTCCGGCTTCATCCCCGTCGCCTTTGCCGATGGGGCGGCGTCGGAATTCTGTAAGGATTTGTTCCCAGTCATCACGGCGGCCCTGGTCCTGTCGTGGATTGTATCGGTCATGGTGGCACCGCTCTTCGGCTATTACCTGATCAAGCCGAAAGTGGCCAAAGGCGAAGAGCCGGAGCCCTTGTATCAGAGCCGGTTCTACGTCTTCTTCCGCAAGGTCCTGACCTGGTGCCTGACCCACCGGGTATTAGTCATCGGCGGGACAGCGGCTATGTTCATCTTGTCCGTCGGCATGATGAAACTCATTCCCCAGGAATTTTTCCCGCCCTCCCTGCGGCCGGAACTCATCGTCGAAATGACCCTGCCTGAAGGCTCGTCCATGCAGGCCACGCAGAAGGAAGCATCCCGCTTTGCCCAGTATCTGGACAGTCAGCAGGCGAAGCTCAAAGATTATTCGTACTACGTCGGCGAAGGGGCACCGCGTTTCGTCCTGACCATCGAACCGGTCCTGCCGGCCAATAACTACGCCCAGTTCGTCGTCGTCGCCAAGGATACGCAGACGAGGGAAGAATTGACGCAGTCCATCAAACAGGAAATGGCCGACAAGTTCCCCAACGTCCGCTGCAACGTCAAGAACGTGCCCTTAGGGCCGCCGTCGGATTACCCCATCATGCTGCGCGTATCCGGCTACGATACGGATAAGGTCAAAGCCTATGCCCAGCAGATCGCGGCGCGCATTGCCAAGGACCCGAATACGGAAAATGTCTTCCTCAACTGGGACCAGAAAAATAAGATCATGCACGTCGACCTGGATCAGAATAAGCTGCGGGCCATGGGCATTTCCGGTGAAGACATTGCCCAGACCTTGTATACGGAACTGTCCGGGGCGACGGTCGCCCAATACTATGCGGCCGATAAGACCATCGGCATCCAGCTGCGCCTCCAGGACAGCGACCGCAATGACCTGGCCAAGATCAAGAGCCTGCCCGTCTACGTAGGCCAGGCCGGTTACGTGCCGCTGGAACAGATTGCCACTATTTCCTATAAAGGCGAAGATGGCCTCATCTGGCGCCGCGATTTGAAACCGACCATCACCATCAACGGCGGCATCAAGTCCGGTACGGCCAACGATGTGACGCAGAAAGCCTACGATTCCATTGCCGATATCCGGGAAAGCATGCCCTTTGGCTATACCGTCGAAGTCGACGGGGCCCTGGAAAACAGCCAGAAGTCCCTGAAGTACCTCCTGGTACCGGTACCGGTCATGGTCATCATCATCATGACCCTGCTCATGTTCCAGCTGCGCAGTCCGTCGCTCATGTTCCTGGCCCTGATTACGGCGCCTATGGGACTCATCGGCGTCTCCTGGGGGATGCTCCTCTTCGGGAAATCCCTGGGCTTCGTCGCCGATTTGGGCATCCTGGCCCTGGGCGGCATGATCATCCGCAACTCCATTATTCTCCTGGACCAGATACAGAAACATATGGCTGCCGGCGAAGACCCATGGCATGCCGTCATCGACTCGGCGGTCATGCGCTTCCGGCCCATCATGCTCACGGCCGCAGCGGCCATCCTGGGCATGATACCCCTCATGAAGAGCGTCTTCTGGGGCCCCCTGGCCGTCGCCATCGCCAGCGGCCTCTTCGTCGCCACCGTCCTGACCCTGCTGGTCCTGCCGACCATGTACGCCGCCTGGTTCAAAGTAAAGAGAACGAGTTAGCTTAGTGGCTCGTGGTTCGTGGCTCGTAGGGGCCGTCCTGAAAGGCGGTCCGCAAGGGCTCTCCTTATAGGAGAGATGTCAGCGAAGCTGACTGAGAGGTTGCTCTTCATAGTTTGTAGTACGGAGTTTGTAGAAGATAGTTTTAAATTTAAGACCATCCGCTAACCACTAGCCACTAGCTACTAATCACTCAAAAAAGTCCTGTCGCGCATGCGGCAGGACTTTTTTTGCCATGCTCCCAACCTACATGTGCTCTTACAGCAGCCCCTTTGAAGTCACCCTGCCGGCTTTGGCTGCCGCCGCTCCCGGTGCCCGCCTCTTTACGGGGCTGACCCTGGATAAGGATACGGATTACAGCGTCATCGATCCCTGGCTGGATAAAGCCGGATTGTTATAAGACAGGAGGGAATACAGATGTCTCATGATATGAGCCGGCGGACTTTTTTGAAGCTCCTCGGCGGGGGACTGGCTGGAGCGGCTGCCGGCGGGGCCTTCATGAAGCGCGAGGATATCCTGGCTTTTCTCGATGCCGATAAGGCTGCCGGGGAAGCCGGGCAGGATTTGGGAAAAGTTACGACGCGCTATTATAAGCCCCTGGGAAAAAATTTGTCCCTCCTTGGCTTTGGCTGTATGCGCCTGCCGACGACTTTTTCGGCATCGGGTCGGGAAATCGATAAGAAATTAGGCGAGAAGATGGTCGATTTTGCCTATCGCCACGGCGTCAATTATTTCGACACGGCCTGGTTCTATCATGACGGGAAGTCCGAAGCTTTCATCGGCCAGGCCTTGCAGAAATATCCCCGCGACACGATTTATCTGGCCGACAAGATGCCGACGCCGATATTGACGGGGCTCGACCAGGCGAAAGACATCTTCCAGACCCAGCTCGACCGTTGTCAAGTGTCGTATTTCGATAACTACATGCTCCATTCCCTGACCAGCCGGGACCAATTCGATGAGCTGTACATCCACGACGGCATCCTGGACTACCTCCGCCAGGAAAAAGCCCGGGGCCGCATCCGCTGCCTGGGCTTTTCCTTCCATGGCGACGTGCCCTTTTTCCATTATCTCCTGGACCAGTATGATTGGGATTTCTGCATGATTCAGCTCAACTATGCCGACTGGAACGAACCGGGCGAAGCGCCGTCGGGGAGCCGGCAGGCCGGGGACCTGTACCGCAAGTGCCGGGAAAAGGATGTCCCCATTTTTGTCATGGAACCGGTCAAGGGCGGCAATCTGGCCAATCTGTCGTCGTCGGCGGAAGCCATCTTGAAGCAGCAGCGGCCAGAGGCCAGCATGGCCTCGTGGGCCCTGCGCTGGGTCGGCTCTAAAGAAGGGGTCATCACCATGAATTCAGGTATGAGCAATTTAGAGCAGGTATTGGACAATATCCGGACCCTGAGCGATTTCCAGCCCTTGTCGGCTGCCGAAGAACGGGCCATCCAGCGCTCCCTGGGGAAGGAAGCCGGCAGCGGGGCCATTCCCTGTACATATTGCCGGTATTGTGAGCCCTGTCCTTATGGCGTCGACATCGCCGAAGTCTTCCATATCTACAACCGCTATGGCGAACCGGCCGGAATCGACCTGGACCATCCGCAAGGAGCCTCGGCAGCGCAGGAAAAAGCCTTCCTGGCCCATTATCAGAATAACCTGGAACGGTCGCAGCGCGTTTCCCGCTGTACGGCCTGCGGCCGCTGCCTGTCCAAATGTCCGCAGCATATCTACATCCCTAAGTACGTGCGGGCCATTGATGACGTCGTCCAATATTTCGGGCGCGATACGGGAAAGGGGGTAATATAGATGCGGAACATGCTGCAACGAAGCCGTATCGTCTTAGCCTGGCTCCTGATGGGGGTCATGGTCCTGCCCTTCGGCGGTATCGTGGCGCCTGTGCTGCCGCAATGGCAGTTCCTGCCGGCCCTCCTGGCCGGGAATCTCCTGGTCATCGCTGTCATCGCCATCCTGACCCTGCTCCTGGGACGGATCTATTGCAGCGTCCTCTGTCCCTTGGGCATCAGTCAGGACTTCGTCTTCTGGCTGGCCAAAAGGCGCAAAAAAAATCGCCGGAAATTTGCTTTCCGGCGGGAACGGCGCATCATGCGCTATAGTATTTTGATATTGACCGGCCTGGCCTTCCTGGCCGGCTTGTCTGGCCTTCTGGGGCTGGTCGACCCGTACAGTGTCTTTGGCCGCCTCGTCCACGATGGACTGGGCCTGCCAGCCGCCTATGGCTGGAACGCTTTGGTCGGCTTCAACGAAAGCCACGGCTGGATCCCGGCGCTCAGCAAGACGGATATCCTCTGGCCGCCGCTGGCTGCTATGGCCCTGGCCGGGGCGTATTTCGTCGTCTTAGCCGTCCTGGCCTGGCGCTATGGCCGGGCGTACTGCCATACGTTCTGTCCCGTTGGCACGCTGCTGGGGGCGATCAGCCGCTTCAGTCTCTTCCGGCCGGTCATCGACGGATCGAGCTGCGTCCACTGCGGAGCCTGTGAAAAGACGTGCCGTTCGTCCTGCATCGACGTCGCCCATGGCTTCGTCGATACCAGCCGTTGTGTCGACTGCTTCGACTGCGTCGCCGTCTGCCCGAAAGGGGCCCTGACTTTTTCCCGGGCCTTTCCGGTCAAGGGTCCGGAAAAGACGCCATCAGGCGAGGGCCTCAGCCGGCGGGAAATGCTGGTGACGACGGCCGTTGCCGTCGGGACCGTCGCCGCTGGCCTGGCCCGCAGTCAGACCGTCGTGCCGGCCTTGCTGGGGACGGGGAAAGGCAAGAAGAAAATCTTGCCGCCTGGGGCCGTCTCGGCCGACGCCTTTGTCCAGCGCTGTACGGCCTGCCATCTCTGCGTCAGCCGCTGCCCTAGCGGCGTCCTGTCCCCGGCCGTCTTAGAGAACGGCACCTTGCAGATGGGCCAGCCCTACATGGATTTCTCTAAGGGCTACTGTGTCTACAATTGCAATTTCTGTTCTCAAGCCTGTCCGGCCGGCGCTATCCGTCCGCTGGACCTGGCTGTGAAGGAGCAGACGAAGATCGGCATCGCCCGTTATGCCCAGTTCCACTGCCTCATCGCCCGCGACGGCATCGTCTGCGGCAACTGCGCCCGCCACTGCCCGGTCCAGGCCATTACCCTGGTCGAGAACCGGGACGGCCGCAGCTATCCTCATGTCGATGGGGCGCGCTGTATCGGCTGCGGTTCCTGCGAATATCACTGTCCGGCCAAACCGGCGGCCATTTCCGTCAGTCCCTTGCCGAAAGCCTGAGGCGTCAGTCTTCCGGGTCCGTAGCAATGTCCGGTTCGTTCTTGCGGTTGAAGCCGATGATGCGGCGCGGCTTTTCGATGTCGTCGTGGCGGGGGACGGCGACGAGGAGCAAGTTGAGCTGGGAAATGTGCTGGACCAGTTCGACCGCCGAGCCGTCGGACAATTCGCCGTAGAAGACGATCATGTTCGGGTCCCAGTAGCCGATGTCCTGGATGCTGAAGGTGATGTCGCCAGCCGATACCAGGCGCCCGCCGGCCTGCATGTCGTCGGGCAGGCCCGATTCAAAGTTGTTGATCAGGGCGACGATGCGCTGATACATGTCGGAAGCCAGATAGGGCGCTTCCGGGTCGTCTTCTTCTTCCGGGACGGCGCCGGGCTGGAGGATAGTCAGTTCCTTTTCTGCAGCTGCCTCTTTTTCGGGGGCCTTTTGTTTTTTCTTATCGTTTACGTCTGCCATAAAAATCCCTCCTTATCATTCTCATTATATCATTTAGACATAGAATGAGGCAATTCCTGCTACTTTTTTCCGGGTAGCAGGCTTTTTTTCTTGGCATCCCTATGCTGATATGGTATAATGGTCAAGACATGCTGACATCAGGTAACATATTTTCACACGAAAAGAGGTTTTTTCTTCATGGAATATGTGAACGAGTTGGACACTATATCGGCGGGAGCTGCGAAAAAAGAGGCGGCTCTCAAGGTACATCGTCTTACGTTTATGGAGGCTACGATGATGGTCGTCGGGTCTACCATAGGTTCCGGTGTTTTAGGTTTAGCTTTTGCCAGTCGCAATGCCGGCTGGCCCGTCCTGCTTACGTGGCTTGTCGTAGCAGGCTTTTTTTCTATCATCTCCATGCTCTATGTCGCCGAAGCGACGCTGCGCACCACGAGGCCCTTACAGCTGTCGGGCCTGGCTGAAAAGTACGTCGGCAAGATCGGTTCCTGGCTGATTTTCTTTTCCGTCGGGGCCACGTCGTTTTGCAGCCTCATCGCCTATACCAGCGGCTGCGGCAAGATATTGAGCGAATTCTTCGGCATTTCCCTGGAAATGGCCAGCTGCCTCTTTGCCCTCGGGGCGACGAGCGTCGTCTGGCTGGGCCTCAAGGCAACCGGGGTAGCAGAGAAATATTTGAGTTCAGGTATGACGGCCATGCTTATTCTCCTCGTCGGCGCGTCACTTTTTTCGGCCCGCGTACCTGTCGCAGATATCCTCTATACCCACTGGATGTATGCCGTGCCGGTCTTCAACATTGCCGTCTTCTGTTACGCTGTCCAGTACATCGTACCGGAAATTTCCCGGGGCTTCACGCACGAACCGGGGAAACTCGTCCCGTCCATCCTGGCCGGGGCCGGCATTTCCTTCGTCATCCTGGCCCTGGTCCCGCTGGCCGTCTTCCTCATGCTGCCCGTCGATGAAATTTCGGAAGTCGCGTCCTTATCCTGGGGCCGCGCCCTGGGGTCGCCGGTCTTCTTCGTCATCGTCAATGCCTTTGCCTTCTGCGCCATGCTGACGTCATTCTGGGCCATTGCCGAAAGTTTCCTGACCAACATGATCGACCGCCTGGGCTTCAAGTCGGAAACGGACATCCGCACGCGGGCGGCCTGCCTGGCCTTCATCGTCATCCCGCCGGTCCTCCTGGCCTACAGCGGCCTCGTCGGCTTTGTCAACGCCATCTTCAGCGCCGGCACCTTCGGCGGCATCATCATGTCCATCCTGCCCGTCTTCATGCTGCGCAGTTCCCGGAAACACGGCGACAAGAAACCGTGTTGGCAATGCGGCTGGATCGCCCATCCCATCATGCAGACCCTGGTCGTCCTCCTCTTTGCCAGTGCCGGCGTCTACGCCATCCTCAGCCTCTGCGGCTGGCTGCCTGCGGCGTGGTAGGATAGCGTTTGTAATCTGCAGAGTATTTTTAGGATAGTAGGGGGCGCCACGTGGGCGACCCGTTAGGAATTGGGACAATTTTTCTGGCAAGTAGGTCGGGAAATCGTACATATCCCGGAACGGGCTCGCCACGTGCGAGCCCCTACAGCAAAAAAGCG
>NZ_JBBMEU010000040.1:0-19983 GCF_040096415.1 Megasphaera intestinihominis | reverse complement strand
GATTTGGGTGAAATGTTGATTCGTCACTTTGCCCAGTTTTAGTCCTCGTTTGAAATCTCGATTATAACCGCAAACAATGGTCCCTATCTGATGGTCAATGCAGAAATTAACAATGTAACGGGCTGTCTTGCGGAGGATGTCCTGCATCCGGAAATGGCGTTTCTTCGCTAACTGACAGAGCTAGAAACTGTGATAAACAAAAAAATGCCGATAGTTATTACAACTATCGACATCTTTCGTCTACATCTCTTCGCTATATAGTTATGACTTCACAATGCAAAAAGTCTGGAATGTTTTCCAGTGTTTAACCAATAATATCATGAATTGGGATTTCATTCCAAAGTTAAGTTCAGTTTTCTTCCTTCTCTTCATCCTCATCGACAATGACGCTGAGGATGTTGGCTTTGGTATCGATGATGCGGCTCAGGGAGCGGTCGTATTTCCGGACGGCCAGAGCCGAGACGATGAGTCCGGCGATGCCGCCGACGACGGCACCGGCAGTATGGCCTATGATGAGATAGCCTAAAAGGGCCGTGATGAGCAGCATGGCGACGGGCAGGATGAAGCAGACAAAGGCACCGGAAATGAGGTGCGAGTCATCGACTTCATAGCGGACGTGGTCGCCTTCGGCAGCGCCGATGGAATTATAGGCCAGAAGCTTGACGTGATCCGCTGCGGCGCAGACACTGCAGGCCACATAAAGCGAATCGCGACTGACCCGTACTTTCGCCAAGCCATTATCCTTGATTTCTTCGACAAAACCTTCACCAAAACGCATATCTTATGCCCCCTTCCGAATTAGTAATCAATAATAATTATTTGTTAATTTGATTATATCATAATATACGTTATTAATCAAGTGTAGGCTGATTGCATCTCATCACTTGAGGAGTTAGCAGTTAGTGGTTCGTAGCTAGGGGCTAGGGGTTAGGGGTTAGGGGTTAGAGGCTAGCGGCTAGCGGCTGGAGGCTAGTAGCTGGCGGCTAGTAGCTGGCGGTTGGTAGCTGGCGGCTGGTGGCTAACGGCTACCGCTCACTCAGCAGGCCCCGGACGATGTGCTTGCGGCAGGACTGGTAGACGAAGGCCAGGACAATGGCCGTGACCAGCCAGCTGGCCGGGTAGGCCGCCATGAGGACCAGGAAGTCGCGGTGAGCGGCAAATACGGTGTACAGCCAGGTGATGCGGACGCCGCAGATACCGACCAGGACGACGACAGCCGGCGGCAGGGAATATCCATAGCCGCGCAGGGATCCGGAGATGATGTCGATGATGCCATTGAGGTAGAACGTCCCGGCTACATAAAAGAGGCGCTTCGTCCCCAAGGCGACGACGTTCGGGTCGCCGTTGAACAGGCGGATGAGTTCCGGCGAAAAGAAGAGGACCGGCACGGTGACGACCAGGAGGAACGCCGCTTCGACGCCAAAGGCGATTTTGGTGATGCGGAAGCAGCGGCGCAGGTTGCGGGCGCCGTAGTTCTGGCCGACGAAGGTCGTCGTCGCCTGGCTGAAGCCGTTGACGAAACAGTAGATATTGCCTTCGATGATGAAGGCCGCAGCCGACGCTGCCATGGCTTCCGTCCCCAGGCTGTTCAGGGCCGACTGGATGAGGACGTTGGACAAGGCAAAGACCATGCCCTGGATGCCGGCAGGCAGGCCGATGCGGATGATGTGATGCAGTTCTTCCCGGGAAAAGCGCATGTGATGGCGTTCCAGGCGGATGCGGTCCGTCGTCCGGCACAGCAGGACCAGGAGGATGAGCGAATTGACGGCAAAGGCGATGACCGTCGCCCAGACGACGCCGGCCAGGCCGAAATCAAAGACCAGGACCGACAGCAGGTCGAGGACGATATTGACGATATTGGCTGCGACCAGGCTGTACAGCGGCGTCTTGCCATCGCCGCAGCTGCGGAAGATGGCCGCCTCGAAGTTATACAGCGACAAAAAAGGCAGGCCCAGCAGGAAGATGCGCAGATACTGTTCGGCCATATCGTAGACGTCTGGCGGCACTTCCAGGACCCAGAAGGCCGGATAGACGATGAGTTCGCCGATGACGGCCAGCAAGGCCCCCAGTCCAAAAGACATCAAAATAGCCGTCTGGACCGTCCGTTCCACTTTATCGTCGCGGCGGGCACCGAGATACTGGGCAATGGTGACATTAGCCCCCAGGGAAATTCCCATGAGCAGCATGACCAGGATGCCGATGACAGGCATATTGTTGCCGACAGCGGCCATGGCGCTCTTGCCGACGAAACGCCCCAGGATGACGACATCGGCACTGTTGAAAAGCTGTTCAAATAAGCCCATGAGGCCGATTGGCATGGCAAAAAAGAACAACTTGTCGGCAATAGAGCCGTGCAGCATATCCATACCGCGGCGGCCCTTATTTTGTGTATTTTCCATAATATGATTACCTCTCGTTCTTGTGAAGGATGCTTTCTTCCCTTAGTATAGCATAAAAGGGCTTGCCGCACATGCGACAAGCCCTTTTAAGTGGTTAGTGGTTAGCGGATGGCTAAAAATTTGAAATCATCTTCTACAAACTACAAACTCCGTACTACAAACTATATATGTCAATCGTGGCGGATGAGGAGCTGGATGTTTTCTTTTTTATAGGTCGTATAGATGCTTTTGATGAACTGGTGCTTGAGGACGGCTTCGTCGACGATGTTGCGGATACGCAGGACGACTTTGAAGGAAATGCCGTATTCCCCCATCTGGTCATAGCGGACGAGGGGCTCGAAGCCGGTGACGCCGTATTCACTGTGGTCGAGGATGTGCCGGGCCACACCGAGGGTGACGTCTTCGACACGCTGCAGGTCATTGTCATAGGTAATGGTCAAGGGAATGGAAATGGTACATTCTGCCAAAGGCTGTTCGTAGTTGGTCAGCGTCGCCGTGGCAATGCTCTTGTTGGGGACGATGACCATATTCCCCGTCGCCGTGCGAATCGTCGTATTACGCCAGTTCATATCGACGACGCGGCCGGCTTCGCCGCTGGACAGGCGGATGTAATCGCCCATGTGGACCTGTTTCGATACCAGCGTCGTAATGCCGGAAAAGAGGTTGGCCAGTGTATCCTGCAAGGCCAGGGCCGATGCCAGGCCGCCGGCGCCGAGAGCTGTCAGGAGCGGCGAAATGGAAATGCCATAGGAACTGAGGATGAAAAGGATGCCCATCAGAGTCGGCATGAAACGGAAGATATTGCGCCAGCTGTCGCGCGGGATTTTCGTCACGCGGCTCAGCACTTCGATGACGATCCGGAAGACGCCGTGCAGGATGACAATGCCAATGAAGATGAATAAAAAAAAGCTAGGAAATGAACGTGCGGCCCGCCATATTCCATTTCATAGGAAAAAGTATTCACAATGGATTCCATAAAAAAAGCCTCCTCCGAAGCAATAAATCTAAAATAATAATGATTTATTATACTCCGGAGAAGGTACTACCACAATATGGCAACGGTTACAGTTTCATGTCATTTTGGGCATGAAACCTTTGTTGTAAGGCCCTTTCAAAAGTCGTATACTAAAGAAAACCCATACCCTAGGAGGAAACCCATGGAAATACGGACACTGCAATACTTCCTGGCCGTCGCCAGGGAACAGAATATGACCGGTGCAGCCAATATGCTGCATATCACACAGCCGACGTTGTCCCGGCAGATGGCCGATCTGGAAAAGGAATTGGGCAAGCAGCTTTTCATCCGGACCAACCGCAGTACACTGCTCACGGAAGAAGGCATCCGCCTGCGCCAGCGGGCCGAGGAAATCGTGTCCCTCGTCCAGCAGACGAAAGCTGAAATCAGCGACGACCAGCCGGAACTGACGGGCTGTATCCGCATCGGTGCCGGCGAAACACCAGTCATGCACTTCCTAACCGACACCTTTGCCAAACTGCAGCGGAAACATCCGGGCATTACGTGTGAACTCTTTACGGGTAACGCCGATACGGTCGAAGAGAAACTCTCCCGCGGCCTCATCGACTTCGCCCTCTTCATCGAGCCTTTCAATCCGGAAAAATACGAATTCCTGCGTCTGCCTGAAAGCAACCGGGTCGGCATCATCACCCGCAGCGATACGCCCTGGGCCCGGCTGCCAGCCATCACGGCCGACACTCTGAGCCAGATTCCCCTGCTCGTCTCGTCACGGACTGCTACGGCAACCTTCGATATCCGTCAGTGGTCGCAAGGAAGCGTAACGGCCGAAGACTTGAAGGTCGTCGGAAAATTCGACCTCATCGCCAATGCGGCCCAGCTCATCCGGACGGGCATTACCAGTGCCCTCGGCATCGACGAGCTCTTCCAGCTCCATACGCCGGACCTGGCCTTCGTCCCCCTGAAACCAGCCGTCACCTTCTCGTGTCTCGTGGCCTGGAAAAAATACCAACTCCTGTCACCGGCGTGCGAAGCCTTTTTGAAGGGCCTGAAAGAAGAAATCCATTGGCAAGGAAAGGACTGATTCGGATGTTAGATTTACGGGTACTCCATTATTTCCTCACCGTCGCCCGCGAAGAAAGTATCACCCATGCTGCCGAGGCACTGCACCTATCCCAGCCGACGCTGTCGCGGCAGCTGCGCGACATGGAAGAGATGCTGGGAAAAGAACTGATGATTCGCGGCCCCCGGCGCATTACGCTCACCGAAGAAGGCTTATTCCTGAAAAAGCGGGCTGAAGAAATCCTCTCCCTGGCCAGTCATACGGAAGAGGAACTGCGCAGCGACGACACCGAACTGAACGGGACCATCCGCATCGGCTCGGCCGAATCGGACAGCGTCCGCTTCCTCATGCACGCCGCCCATGACATCCAGGCCAGGTATCCCCACCTGCATTTCCATATCACCAGCGGCGATGGTCAGCAGATGATGGAACTCCTCGACAAGAGCCTCATCGACATGGCTGTCGTCTATGGCCACGTCGATATGGATAAATACGAAGTCCTCCCCTGCCCAACTGTCGACCGCTGGGGCCTCCTCCTGCGCCGCGATAACCCGCTCTCGCAAAAAGAAAAAATCACCCCGCAGGACCTGTGGGATGAAAAACTCATCGTATCCAATCAGGTCCTGCAGGATGACAATCAGGCAGACAGGCTGCGAGTCTGGCTGAAAAAGCCCTTCGCTGACCTGCATATCAGCGCCACGTACAACCTGGCCTATAATGCGTCCCTCATGGTCCGCGAAGGGCTGGGGTCCTGCATCATGCTGGAAAAGATCATCCGTGTCCCGGAAGACGATGATACCCTCTGTTTCCGCCTCCTGGACCCGCCCCTTTCGGACAGGCTGCTCATCGCCTGGAAGCGTTTTCAGCTGTTCCCCAAAGGGACGCAGCAATTCATCCAGCTTTTAAAGCAGGAAAAGGATGCGCTGGAACCTATAGATTGAGGCTCTGGACCCACTGCTGGACCGTACTTTCCGACACATTGGACGGGAAGCGTTTACCTTCCAGCCAGTTGCCCGTACCAGCCATCTGCTGCAGCTGTCTGCCGCTGTCGCCGAGGCCGGAGCTGGCCGACGTGGCAAAGGGGATGACCGTCTTGCCACTGAAGTCATTGTGTTTGACGAAAGTATCTACCGGCCAGGCAGCGATCCCCCACCAGATAGGATATCCGATGAAGACCGTATCGTAGCCTTCCCAGTTGTCTGCCTTATCCTTGACCAGAGGGATGTCGCGCAGGCTGGCATCATCGTGTTCGCGATAGACGCGGCTGTCCCGGTTATTGTAGTCCAGATCCGCTTCCGTATAGTCCTGCCGGTTTCAGTTCCATAACGTCGCCGTTGGTCGCTTTGGCAATGTAATTGGCTACATTCTTGGTATGACCGCCAGCCGAATAATAGACGACCAGCGTCTTGCCATTGCCCTTGGCCGGGGCCTGGGCCGCCGCATCCGCCTTTTTTGAGGCGCTGGAAGACGCATCGGCGCCGTTCGTATTGCCACAGGCAGCCAGGCCCAGGACCATGAGACTGCTCAGGGCAAGCATTAAAACTTTCTTCATCATCTGCTTTTTACCTCCTGATTATTTCAAATAGAGACATTTACTCCCCGTAGACTTCCTTGGCATAGCCGAAGGCCGCCCAGGCCTTGGGCCAGCCGCTGTAAAAGGGGAGAAATCCGATTCCCGCCAGGACCATGAGCCCGGCCGCTAAGAAGTGCTTACGGAAGGGCATCATAATCGGCCTCCGCTACGGCTTCACACCATTCCGTACTCGTATCAGTCCCGTCGACTTCAATGGCCAGATGCTGGAAGGCACTGTCCTTGGCAGCACCGTGCCAATGCTTGACGTTGGCCGGGATGTGGACGACATCACCGGCGAGGAGGGCCTGGGCCGGTTTCCCCCATTCTTGATACCAGCCACGGCCGGCCGTGACTAACAGCATCTGACCGCCGCCCTGGCTGGCATGGTGGATGTGCCAATGATTGCGGCAGGCCGGTTCAAAAGTGACATTGCCGACGACGACCTGTTTTAGGGACAACATGTTCAAATAACTGGTGCCATCAAAATACTGGGCATAGTCGACGTTTTCTCCGCCCATGGCAAAGGGGCTCGTCTGCTTGATTTCTTCTAAAGTCATTTTCTTTCGTCTCCTCTTTTTCGTAACACATATAAGAAATAATCCAGCCGGTCCAGCTGAAGCTGTTTGTCATGAATAGCATCGAGCAAGTACCGGCGATGGCGCTGCAGGCACGACAACTGCTCTTCCTCGGGCAGGGCCTCATACTGTTCGATAAAAGCCGCCGAACAACCGGCATCGATCAAATTCTGCCAAACCTTCCCTTCCATCATCGACCTCCTCTCTCCTTGCTTACTACGCCTTTATCTTAACAGACGGCCAGGGGAATGTAAAACGCTTATATTTCATGTCTGGATATGTGTTTTTCGTATGGCAATGTAGGGGCCGTCCCAAAGGGCGGCCCGCGTGGCTCGTGGCTAGGGGCTAGTGGCTCCTCCACGAAGGTTTATGCCATCATGCGAGATTCCTTTGGCTCTATAGTTTGTAGTACGGAGTTTGTAGTTTGTAGATGATGGCTTTAAATTAAAAAACATTCACTAAAAACTACAAACTGCAAACTTAGTACTCAAAAAAGAGCTATCGCCTAAGCGATAGCTCTTTTTTATGTACAACTCTTATTCAGCTGTTGTGTTGTTGACAACCTGTTTGCCTTTATAGTAGCCGCAAGTCGGGCATACATGATGAGGCATCATTGCTTCGTGGCACTGCGGGCATTCTACGTAGCCCGGTGCGGTCAATTTCCAGTTTGCGCGACGCATCTTCTGACGAGTCTGGGATAATCTGTTCTTCGGTACTGCCATGTTCTGCACCTCCTTAAATCACATGGTACGTTATTTCTAGCGCTTTTCTTTGGATCGCAACAATTGAGCCAGGACTTCGAGTCTTGGGTCAATCTTGTCGGTAGGACAACTACAGGGTCCGTCGTTCAGGTTTGCACCGCACTGCGGACAGAGTCCTTTGCAGTCTGGCCGGCACAAAACCCTCATTGGCTCGCTGAGGATCAACGTTTCTCTAATTGTCTCCGTCAAATCGATGTACTCCCCATTATAGGGCAATACGTCCTCGGGAAGCTCTGCTTCCGTACCATAGACTTCAGACAGTGTTTCCTTCCGATCCACCGATACCGGTGACAGGCAGCGGCTGCAGGTGTATTTGCCAGAGGTCTGTATGGTTCCCTGTACCACCATGTGGTTACCATCGAACCAATAAGCCCCATCCACAACTACTGTGGCGTCCTTCCAAGGAAGGTCCTCCACTTCACCTAGCTCGGCAGCCGGACATTCAAAAGAAAAGGGGAAAGACTTCCCGGCTTCTTTTAGTGCTTCTTCGACTTGTAGTTTCATATTTCTACCTCGACTATACTATTATATCTATCTACTTGGGCTTTGTCAATCATTTTTTCCGGTCTGGCCCGATGAATTCCCGCAACAGCGAATTGGGCGGTACGACGGACGAGTCGATGCCCTTGAAGGGCTTGAGGAACCGCAGGAGCCGCCGGGCTTCGGCGTAATGGACGCTGCCCTTGTCGATAGATTCCAGGAGCGGTTCGGCATAGGGCTTGAGGACAGACAGTTCATAAGGCAAAGCCGTGTTGAAAATCGTATCGGCATCTTCCTGATAGGGATAGATGTTCTTTTCTTCGCCGCGGCGGACGTCAGTCCAGATATCCATGGTCGCCATGGGCCCGCGGTCGCGGAACTGCTGGTCCCGGACCATGCGGCGGATGATGCGCGTATCCGACGTGGAAATGCGGTTGTGGTCGTTAATGCGTATCTGCGTCAGGACGCCCAGGGAAATCTTGACCTTTTCATAGCGCGGCAGCATGTAGGTCAGGGAATCGTTCAAGGCGTGGAGGCCTTCGACGACGATGGGCTGGCCTTTTTCCAGGACTGTCGGCTTGTCGTCGAAATGGCGGTGGCCTGTGACGAAATCGAAGCGGGCCAGGTGGACTTCCTTGCCCTGGTTGAGGTCATCGATCTGCTGGTTGAAGAGCGGTACGTCGATAGCCCGCAGGGACTCGAAGTCATAGCTGCCGTCGGGATTCTTCGGCGTATCTTCGCGGTTATAGAAGTAATCGTCCAAGGAAATGCCGATAGGCCGCAGGCCGTTGACGCGGAGCTGCGTCGTCAGGCGCTTGCAGAACGTCGTCTTGCCTGCCGACGACGGGCCGGCGATGAGGACGACCTTGACCTTCGGCCGGCGGCTGACGATATAGTCGGCCAGCTGGCCCAGCTTCTTTTCCTGCAGGGCTTCGGCCATGTCGACCATATCCTGTATGGTCCCGTTCTCGATGTAATGATTCAAGTCATAGACGTATTCGCAGCGGACGATGCGCCCCCATTCTTCAGCATCCAGGAAGAGGCGGGCCATCTTGGGGATTTCCTTGTATTCCGGTAATTCATTGGGATTGTCGACGGTCGGCGTTTCCAGGATGACGCCGGGCGCATAGGACCGCAGGTTGAAGCAGGTCACATAGCCCATGCTGGGCAGGAGAGGCCCCATATAGTAGTCAAAGGTCTGGCCGCACTGATAGGCCATGATATGGGTGACGTCGACGTGGCGCAGGAGTTCCGCTTCCCGCATCATATGGCGGTTGCGGCACATTTCCATAGCCGTTTCGGCGCTGGCGATGACCTGGGAAATGGGTTCATCTTGTTCGACGATTTCGTGCATGCGCTTCTTGATGATGTCCACGTCGTGGACGGTGACGGTGTGGCCGATTTCCAGTTCGCAGTACAAGGCCTTGCGCAGGGCATGCTTGACCAGGACCTTGCCGTCGGGATAGAGGTCTCTGACGGCGCGGACCAGGAGGAAGATGGCCGTGCGGATGATGCACTGATTGCCTTCCATGGTATTGATGGGCAGCCAGTCTACGTCGCCGCTCTGGCCGACCTTGGTCTGGAGGCCGACACATTCGTTATTGTATAAGGCCGCTGCAATGGGCATGTCGTCGTGCTGGCAATACTGTTCACAGACCTGCTGCAGCGTCACTCCTTCCTTGACTTCATAGGAATTCCCTGATTTCACATCGTGTAAAGTAATCACAGGAATCACGCTCCTTTTCTTTCGGTAATAGCATATTCATTATACCATATTTTTGCAGCCTGCGGCAGATGCGCCGAAAGGCTGAACGCCTAACGCAGACTGTGGTATAATAAGAAAAATAGGATTTCGTGTAGTAAGGAAGGATAATCTATGAGAAAAAGAGTGCTTACCTTATGGGATGGCAAAGTCTTCCTGGCCCTGGTCGTCCTCATGGGCTGTATCCTAGCAGGGATTGCGTCATATCAGCACGTCTATATGAAAACGCCCGATTATGCCGTCTCCCAGGTCATCCGTGCCGCCCGGGACGGGGATATGGAGACCTTCAGCCGCCACGTCGATGAAGGGGCCCTGAGCGGCCAGTTCTTCGATGCCCTCGTGTCCCATACGTCGGACAGTACGGATGAATTCTTTTTGCTGAATATCATCCGCTCGCCGTTGCGGGCTTCTTTCATCACCACAGCCGACCTCTACCTGAACTGGACGCTGGCCGGGAGTACGGACAATGACGAATATCAGAAGACGGCCGATAACCTGCAGCGCACCTTGAAGAGTGCCGGCCTGGCCGTCCCCCTGGCGGGCTGGCACCTCGACGGCGCCGACTGGAGCCATGACAATACAGTGAAGCTCTACTTGTACAACGACCGCCTGGGCGCGACCGTCCCCTGTACGGTCACGCTGGAACAGACGCCGTCCCAGACCTGGATGATCACGGGCCTGGCCGACCCGGAAGCCTTCCTCAACGACTTGCGCGATGTCATGAAGAAAGAATTGGCAGCCTACAACAAGCCGGTCCAGCAAAAAATCGACGCCATCATGACTGTCCGCGACGTCTCTTCCAAAATCGTCACCGGCCAGGGCCGCACCTTCCTGCGCCTGAGCTATACGCCGGTCTTCCGCAAGGACCGCAATGACATCGCTTCTGTCAAAGCCGTCTACACCCTGCGCCGGGACAGCGATAAAGCCGTCCTCTATACGTCGCCCCTGCGCCTGTCGACATCGGCGGAAAAACGGACCCATGAGAGCCAGTTCCTGCTCAATCCCCTCATCCCGTCACAGTACAGCCTCATCCGTTCGCAGACCCTGGACGGCATGACCAGCGAACTCCACCTCACGGCCATCACCCTCAAAGACGGCACAGAATTGGCATTGGCCGACACGTTGCCGGAAAAATAAGAAAAGGGCCTGTCGCATGTGCGACAAGCCCTTTTTAGTGGCTAGTGGTTAGCTGTTAGTGGTTAGCGGATGGCTTTAAATTTACTGTAGGGTCGCCACGTGGGGCGCCCGCTCTGTGATATGTACGATTTTATTACCCAACCAGTTTGCTAGAAGAATCGTCCAAATCCCTAACGGGTCGCCCACGCGGCGACCCCTACAAACAAAGCCTTTATACACTAATTCCCGCCTGAACAGATTTCGATGATCTTCGGTTTGGAATTTTCGGCTTTCGACAGGGAACGGTCGAAGAGTTTGACGCCGACGGCGCCGATGAGGAAGCCGATGATGCCGCCGATGACAGCCGTCTGGACTGTATCGAAGCCCTGGGCCAGGGCCAGGAAATGACCGGCAAAGGCGCCGGCGGCACAGACCAAGAGGGGCATGACGAAACAGATGAAAGCGCCGATGACGATGTTGACATCGCGGAATTCGAATTTGACGTGCTGGCCGACTTTGACGCCTAACGGGTCGACAGCCGTGACGACGATGTTTTCAGCCCCTTCGCAGGCGCCGCAGGCGATGCAGTCGGAATGGCGGCCGACCTTGATTTCGGCCGTGCCTTTTTCTTTTATAGAAATAATCGTACCTTCTTCAATTTTCATAGGAATCCCTTCTTTCTGTGCCTATTATAGCATGGCCTTTTCATTCAATCAATACTATTTTCGTGTAGTTTCAAACATAGCACCATCAGGAGATTCCCCCTTTATTCCATAGCGGGCGCCCCACGGGTCGCCCCTACAATGCGGCTTTGCCGCGTCAAATTCATCCCATTTGTCATAAATTCCGGCTGTCTACAGGATTCACAGCGGGACGCCTTAACAGGACATCCCCTACGGTATCGCATAGAGGCGATGATAATAATAAGCAGGCCGCCGTTCACAGGTTCAGACCGCAAAAAAACACGGCCTGCGGCCGTTTCGTAGGGGCTTCCACGTGGGAAGCCCGCTGTGATATTTTGCCACAGCCTAGCCGAGTATGATGGCAGGTCTTTACGAACAACGAGCTACGCCTTTTCTCGGACTCAGATGCGGCTTCGCCGCTATAAACTCAAACTAACAACGACGCTTCGGAAAACCCTCTGCGCGTAGCGGGCGCCCCACGGGTCGCCCCTACTAGCCTTATGGCATACGCCTATTCCTTCAATCATTCTATTTTCGTGTAGTTTATAGTCGTCGTAAAAAAAGGCGCTGTCCCATGAAGACAGCGCCTTTTTTCTGTAGGAGCGCCCACGTGGGGCGCCCGCTCACGCAAATCATCCAGTTCACAAGTATCTCACATATACCTACAAACTCCGTACTACAAGCTTTAAAGAGAAAAGAGCCTTGCATGATGGCAAAAGCCTTCGTGCAACGGCCCTTTTTTAGCAGTCAGCTGTTGGTTTTAAATTTTTAGCCACCCACTACAAACGATAACGTCATACAAAAAATTCACGCGGTCCGCCCGTTGGGACGGCCCCTACGAGCCACGAGCTATAACGTTATTACACAGGATTCACGCGGGCCGCCTAGCCTCTGCTGTCCGTTCCAGCAACCATCTTGCGCCTTCCGTTGGTCGGCACCCGATGGGCTGGAAAGGCTTCAGGACGGCCCCTACGAACCACGAACAACTTCCTTCAGGAACTGGCGGAACGGGGCGGCCAGGTCCGGGCGGCGCAGGGCGTATTCGACGTTGGCTTTGAGGAAGCCCAGTTTATCGCCTACGTCGTAGCGTTTGCCTTCAAAGCAGTAGGCATAGACGGCTTCGCGGCTGGCCATGGTCTGCAAGGCGTCGGTGAGCTGGATTTCCCCGCCCTTGCCCGGCTGGGTATGGGCCAGGATTTCAAAGATGTCCGGCGTGACGATATAGCGGCCCAGGACGGCCGTCCGGCTCGGTGCTTCTTCGATGGCCGGCTTTTCGACGACGCGGTTGACTTTCAGGATGTCCTTCCCTTCGACAGGTGTCCCCTGGACGATGCCGTAAGACGACACTTTTTCTAAAGGCACTTCCTGACAGCCCAGGATGGTCGCATCGAGGTCGTTGTACAAGTCGATCATCTGGCGCAGGGCCGGATTGGTTTCATTGTAGACGACGTCGTCGCCGAGGAGGATGGCAAAGGGTTCATCGGCAATGAAGGACTGGGCGCAGAGAATGGCGTCGCCCAAGCCCCGCATGTGTTTCTGCCGGATGTAGTGGATATTGATTTCAGAGATACTGCGGACCATGTTCAGAAGCCCCATCTTATGGCTTTCTTCCAGGTGCAGTTCCAGGCCCGGATTGGTATCGAAATGGTCTTCAATGGCCCGTTTGGCATGGCCGCTGATGATGAGGATTTCTTCGATGCCGCTCTGCAGGGCTTCTTCGACGATATACTGGATGGTCGGTTTATCGACGATAGGCAGCATTTCTTTCGGTGTCGCCTTCGTCGCCGGCAGGAAACGGGTGCCGAACCCGGCCGCCGGGATGACGGCTTTACGGATTTTTTTCACAACGATGCTCCTTATTCAAACCAGCGGGACAAATCGAATTCTTCGCCAATGATTTCCTTGACGAAGCCCTGAGCCAAGTACAGGCCCAGGAGCGACAGCGTCGATACGCGCAGCAGCGAGCTGTCCCAGATATCGCCCAAGTCGGCCAGGACCGGCGAAATATCTTCCATGATGTCCAGGGCTTCTTCGCCGCTGAAGTTGGCCGGGCGTTTCTTGGCCAGGCGCAGGATGTGGTCCTGCATGTTGCGGTCGTTGATGCCGGTCATGCGGAAGAAGCGTTTGGCCATGCTTTCATCGACCATGGCCAGTTTGACCAGTGGCGAATTGAAGGACGGGACGATGAATTCATCGGGGATGCGCTTGCCTTTGAGGGCTTTGCGCAATTCTTCTTCTGTGAAACCGCGGTAGCGGAACAAGAGCGGATACGAATCGGACAGGATTTCGGCAAAATGCGTTTCCTTGGCTTCAAAAGCCGTGCAGTGCAAGTAATCGAGCTGCTGGTAGTAAGGCCGTTCCGTCGGGAATCCATCCAGGAAGGGATAGACGTACTTGTCGATATAGCGGCAGAACGAATCCTTGTCGACGTTATGGGAGTTGCGCGAATACAGGAACAATAAGAGAATCGCCAGGATCTGGTAATGGCCCTGGGTCAAATAGGGCATGACCTTCAAGGCATCGATGGCGACCAGATGGCGCGTCGAAATGGGCGAGCAGTGGACGATATCGTAAAAGGCCTGCAGGGCAATGGTGCCGACGTAATCATCGGGATGAGCGGCATAGGCTTTCTGGACGTTCTGCAAGGCTTCCTGGACGATGAGCGGTGCCAGGGCCTGCTGCCGTTCCGTATCGGTCTGGCAGCCGATCTGGTCAAAGGCCGCCGACGTGATGTATTCCGTCTGCTGCTGCAGTTCCGGTGAAACGACGCCGTACTGGCGCAGGAAGTGAGAGACGCACTGGCGGACGACAGGCGAATCGACAGTGCTTTCCGATTCCCATACGGACGCATAGTGCGGCGCATTGCCCAGCGACGGGTTACGCGTATCGGTCCCGGACGTATTGGAATCCCACGACGTCTGGGACGGTTTGACGACCGGTGCCGGCTTGACGACAGGTGTCGCTTTTTCCTGGGACTTGTGGGCCCGGATGGGCGGCATAACCATTGTTTCTTCCGGGACGGCTTTCTTCTTGGCCGTCATGGCCGAGTCGATGTGGATCGGTTCCATGCGCTGGGTCTGTTCCAGCTGGGAAGCGACGGCTTTCATGCCTTCGCTGACGACAGGTCCTTCCAGGACCTGTGTCGCTTCGGATACGGCCCGTTTCTTGGCGGCAGCCGGTGCGTCGGTGACGGCTTTGGCTGTGCCGGCGGCTTTGGCCGTTTCGGCCATGACGTCGCGGAGAATGTGCTTGCGGTGCGTGTCTTTCGGCGCTTCTGTTTCAGATGCTGCCGGTTCAGCTGCCGGGGCAGCCTGTTTCCTGGCGGCCGGGGCGGCGCCGCCATCTTTAGCGGCCAGGTCAGCCGAGACGATGGCGGCCATATCAGCCAGGGGCGGCTTGTCTTCTTCGGTCTGGGCTACTTCTTCGGCCCAGCGTGCCCGTTCTTCCCGGCGGGCATTGGCTTCCTTGGCCGCAGCGGCTTCGCGGCGGGCCTGTTCGCGCCGTTCCCGGTTGCGGGCCAGCTGCTGTTCCTGGGCTTCTTTTTCCTGTTCGGCCTGGCGCTGACGGGCTAGTTTGGCTTCTTCCTCGCGGGCCTTATAGGCAGCGGCTTCTTCTTTGTCTACCTTTTCCATGGCTTCCAGGATTTCATCGCGGGACAGGACGCGCGTCGCATCGAGGTCATCCGCATTGGGGCCCTTGTGGACCGGAGGTTCCTGGGCTTTGGGAGCTTCTTTATAGACGATTCGGCTATTGCGGCGGACGGCTTCGCCTTTGGTCGTGACAAAGGCCGTTTCTTCCGGATGCTCCCGCCGTTCGCCCAGTGTCATTTTCGGGACCTGCGGCAAGGGGGCTGTTTCTTCGTCGTCCGCTTCCTTCGGTAATTGTCTGGCATGCTTAACTGTTGCCGGGCTGCGGTGCTGGACCCTGCGCAGCGGCTGCGGCTCGCCGTCGTAGCGCGTCTTCGTCTTCGTGTTCCCTTTCTTCTCCGTTTGGGGACTACTCTCGGAGTGCCCTCCGCCGGAATACATAATATAACAAATTACAAAAAAGACGATTGCTATGCCCGCTATGATAGCGTACGGCAAAAAGTTTGTCATGTCATCCTCTCCTCTATTTTATCAAACTTCTTTCCCCATTGTAGCATAAGATGACGGCATGAGCTACTCCCTATTGCCGATTAATTCGCACTTTCGTATAATAAAAGAGTAAACTGATTTTTTGTCCTTCAAAGGAGTCTTTTTCATGGAAAAATATAAAGCCATCGTCTTCGACATGGACGGCACCGTCCTGGACACGCTGGACGAATTGACGAAAAGCCTGAACTATGTTTTTGCCCGTCACGGCCTGCCTGCCCTGACGCAGGATGCCATCCGTCCCTGCCTGGGCTTCGGCTACGACGGCTTCATCGACAAAGCCGCACCGGACGCGCCGGAATCCCTGCGGCGGACGATGACGGAAAAGTTCATCGCCTATTACAGCGCCCACTGCCAGACGACGACCTTTCCCTACGACGGCATTCCCCAGGTCCTGGGCCGGCTCAAGGCGGCCGGCTACCACATGGCTATCGTCTCCAACAAAGGCCAGGGTGCCGTATCGGAACTGCACGATGAATACTTCAAAGACTATGTCGATTTCTCCTTGGGTGAAACGCCGATGTACCGCAAAAAACCGGCTCCGGACATGGTCTGGGAAGCCCTGAAGCGCCTGGGCTGTGCCAAAGACGACGCCATCTACGTCGGCGACTCGGAAGTCGACAAAGAAACGGCCGATAACGCCGGCCTCGACGCAGCCCTGGTCACCTGGGGTTTCCGCGACCGGGACTTCCTGGAATCCCTCCAGCCGACATACCTCATCGACACGCGGGAAGAATTGGGAGAACTCTTCGGAGTGTGATTTGAGTTTTAAGTTTGCAGTTTGTAGTTTTTAGTGAATGCTTTTAAATTTAAAGCCATTTTCTACAAACTACAAACTCCGTACTACAAACTATAAAGAGAAAGGGACCGCGCATGATGGAATAAACCTTCATGCGACAGTCCCTTTTGCGAACTGCGACCTGCGGGACGCCCTTTGGGCGTCCCCTACAAATCACTTCATCACGTCGTTCTGGACGGAGGTGATGGCGCTCGATGTGGCGTCGTCTAAGAGTTTGGAATAGAGTTGTTTCGTTTCTTTTTTCGTGTTTTCTGTCGTCACAGGGGCTTCTTCCGCTGTGTCTGTCTGTCCGGCTACCTGGACGATGGGAGCTTTCCCGGCGATAGGAGCCGTTTCCAGACGGACCCGGCCGGCGCCGACGCGTTTGGCCAGTTCAGCCAGCGTCGCCTTGCTGACGGGATGGCGGACAGTGAGGACGACTTGTTCATTGACGTAGTCCGGCAGGGCGCCGACGTAGTTCTGGACGCCTTCGTTGTCGACGACGCAATGGATGGCCTTATTCATGAGCTGGCTGTAATCGCTGTGGCTCAAGGATACGCGACGTATCTTGACGGCCTGCGGCTTGGCTACGTCCGTGTTGATGCGCTGCTGCAAGTATTTGCTGGGAGCGCCTTTGATGCCCAGGACCAGGGTATCGCCATCCCAGTACATCGTACCGCTGCGGAAGTAGATCGGCACTGAGCCGTATTCGGCATTGATGGCCTTGATGAGCTGCGATTCGACCTGGACATGAGACGTATAGTCCCCGTCGGAGTGCATGAGGCGGTAAAATACCTGGGCGGCATCGGCCCGTGTCATGCCTTCTTTGGGATGGAAATAGTTATCTGCCGGCACCATGATGTTCTTGCTGTGCAGGACGTCGATGGCCCTGGCGTAAGCCGGCGCAATCGACGCGGCATCGGCATAGGGCTTGACGGCCTGGTCCGGGTCGGCCAGCTGATTGTACTGCAAGTAGCGGTAGATGACGTCGGCAAATTCTTCGCGGCTCACCGGTTCTTCGGGATGGAAATTCCCATCCTGATAGCCTGCCAGGATACCCTGGGCGGCGACGCTGTTCATGGCATCACCAGCCGTGCCCGACGGCACATCGTGGGCACCGGCCGCTTCCACCGGTGCCAGGGGGATATTGGCTGCCGAATTATAGAGCAGCTGGGCCAGGTCGCCGCGGGTCAGGACCCGGTTTGGCTCAAAGGTATCCCCTGTGATGAAGGTCAGGCACTGCGTATCATAGAGGTAATCGACAGCCGCGCGGTCGGTCAGGCTGCCCAGGTCTGTATAAGGGGCATCGGCCGAAACGGCACTGACGGACAAGATGGCCACAGCTGCCAGGATGGCAGCGATTTTATTCCGTACCATGGAAATCCTCCTCTGCTGCGATTACTGAATGACGATGCGAAGGGCACTGCCCAGGGCTTTATTGAGGTTGTTCTGTGTTTCTTTGGAAATGGAGCTGACTGTGAGGACGACTTTTTCATTGAGGTAATCCGGTTCCGTCGAAACGGTAGCATTCGTCGCTTCCGTAGCCTTGTAAATCTTTTCGGCCTGGGCCATGAGGTTCTTATAGTCGTCATAGCTGTACGTCGATTTCTGGACATAGACCGATTCGGCCGGGATATCCTTGTCGGCAGCAATGGCATCGGCCAGTTTCTGTTTGTTCTTCGGGTCTTTGACGCCGATGTGGAGCTTGTCGCCCTGCCAGTACATGATGCCGTCAGATGCAAAGGCTTTGATTGAGCCGTAGACGTCTTTGATATCCTTGAAGGCCTTGGATTCCAGGCCGTCCTGGCTCTGCGTCGTTTCCTTGACGCCGGTCAGGATGCGGTAGAGAACGTTGACGGCTTCACCGCGGGTGACATACTGTTTCGGGTTGAACATGTTGTAGTTGCCGCCCTTCATGTAACCGGCAGCAGCCAGGGCGTCGACGGCCTGACGGGCCCAGCTGGAAATCTTGGCTTCGTCGGCATAGGGAGCGGCCCCTTCGAGGGTGCTCATGCCCTTGTAAGTCATGTAGTTGTAAGCGATGACAGCAAATTCTTCGCGGGTGATCTTCTGTTCCGGTTTGAACGTGCCGTTGCTGTAACCGCTCATGATCTGTTTGTCGACCAGCGAGGCGATGGCCCGTTCGGACCAGCGGCCTTTGACGTCGCTGAAGTTGGTCGTCTTGACTTTGGAATCTTCACCGATCATGTTGTTGATGATGGCAGCTGCGCCTTCACGGGTAATGTCTTCGTTCGGACGGAACTGGCCGTTCGTGCCGCTGATGTAGTGCTGGTTATAAAAATACTGGATAGCGTCTTTGCCCCAATAATTGCTGATATCCGTAATCCCCGTCGATGCGGCAAAAGCCGACGTGCCGAGGGCGGCTGTCAGGGCCGTAAGGACCATCAATTTTTTGTACTTGTTCATGATTCATTCGCTCCTATCTATGTCAGTGTCGTAAAGGATACATGGATTGCATACCTATGTTTCATATCTTATTTATTTTATCACACCCCGCCCTATTAGGGAAGGCATAGAGCCGTGATTTGCAGGCCTCAATAGGCGTCGAAGATGGCCTGTATTTTTTCCCGGTCCGTCGTGTGGGCCAGGGCCAGCTGCAAGAGGATCTTGGCCTTCTGCGGCGTCAGGGAATCGGCTGTGACCGTCCCGTCATAAGCCGGGACCTGGGTGACCATGCCGCCCAGGGCGCGGGCAGCCCGGACGACGACCAGCCCCTGTTCCATCAAGGGCTGCAAGGCCTGCCAGACCAGTTCGGGCATCTTGCCATGACCGAGACCCGTGATGACCAGTCCCGCTTTCCCCTGGGCCAGGCGGCGTACGTCGTCAGCGGTGAGGCCGACATAGGCATAGACGATGGCGACGGCTGGCAGTTCTTTAGGAGCGGCCAGGTCCGACGACCACGTATGCTTGCGCAGGGGCTGCTGGTACAGGCGGGGCCGGCCGTCCTGCATATAGCCCAGGCAGCCCATCTGGCGGCCTTTAAAAGTATCGGCATGGGTCGTATCGGTCTTTTCGACGAAGCGGGCGCTGTGGACGGTGCTGTTCATGACGATGACGACACCGTATTTTCCCAGGTCCGGCCAGGACGCGGCCTGGACCGCTTCCAGGAGGTTCAGCGGACCGTCGGCACTGATGGCCGTCGCCGGCCGCATGGAACCCGTAAGGACGACGGGCTTGATGGTGTGGACCGTGAGGTCGAGGAAATACGCCGTTTCCTCCATCGTATCCGTGCCGTGAGTGATGACGATACCGTCCACGTCTTCCCGGTCGGCTACTTCCTGGACCCGATTGGCCAGGGACAGCCATAAAGCTTCGGTCATATCCGAGCTGTCGATGTTGCAGAACTGTTCGCCCTGCACGTCGGCATAATCAGCCAGCTGGGGCACGGCTTCCAGCAGTTCATCTATCGACGTCTGACCGGCAGCATACCCCGTCAGGTCATCGGCCGACGCGGCCTTGCCGGCAATCGTCCCGCCACAGGCCAGTACATATATCTTCTTTTTTTCCATTCTCATAGCTCCCCTCTGCAATGATGATATGGTTCTACTTTACCACAAATGGGGGGTTAGTGGCTAGTAGGGGCCGTCCTGAAGTCTTTCCAGCCCATCGGGTGCCGACCAACGGAAGGCGCAAGATGGTTGCTGGAACGGACAGCAGAGGCTAGGC
>NZ_JBBMEU010000039.1:0-20118 GCF_040096415.1 Megasphaera intestinihominis | reverse complement strand
TCGCGTAACACCGCATCAATGTGCTCGTAACATTCTCTCTGCTTACGTTCATATTCATCTTCCTTTCTCATGGGCCGCCCATTGCTGTTCTTTAAAATGGCCTGAATATACCGAATGTTATTGACTTTATTTTCATGGGCCAATTCGATAGCGATACAGGTCGCTTCGCTGCCCCACATTTTCTCTAAATCAATGAGCTTCTTGGCGAATTCTCCCTGCATGGGTCCGAAAAGCTCCTGGTATTTCTGGACCGATGCATAGTCACGCATCATTTTCGGCGTCGTCACGGGTTCACCGTCATAGACCGGCGTTTCTTCCGCCGCAGGGGGATTCCCGTCGGATGTCGCCGCTTCTGCCGCTGGTTCTTCCGGCGGATTCATCGTTTCCGTCACGACAGGCGCCGCATCCACTGAGCTATCTTCCGGCTGAGCTTGGCGCTGCCTCTCACGGTAGCGCTGTACCCGTTCGCGCGTCTGTTCCCGCCGCTTCTCGTCGCGTTGGAAATCCTGCAGCTCATCCCAGATGGCAATGCGGATAAGACCGCTTTCGTCGCGTTCGATGAGTTCCAGTCTTTCCAGCAATGCCAGTCCTTTTTCAATGAAGGGCCGGCGGCGGTGCAGGCATTTGGCAATGAGCTGCGTCGTCATGGCTTCCCGACCCGATACGTAGACATACCCGTTGTCGTTAATCGTTCCGGCCATATCCTTCAAGAAAAACCAAAGTACGATGTATGAATCGCCGTTAGGTTGGTTCATCAAGAATAAGATACGGGGATCTGAGAATAAGCCGGTCCTGGTTTTCAGCCATTGCAGTCGTTTCATTGCTAGCACCTCTTTCTGCATCTTGGGGTTTGTCTTTCTGAATTACCCCTCTACTTATATAAGACAAAAAAAACGCCAATCGTCCGAACTTTTTTTATCTTTTTTTGCCAAAAGGCTGCTTTTTCAATTTATCTTTTACGGCATAAAAGTCATATTGCATTTTTTTGTTTATTATTTTCTATTCAGCATCGATTAATATTAGATAAGCCATTTGAAATCATTAAGTTTTTATGTATTTTACTATAACTTTTTTCTCCTCTCTTCTTTTTCTTTTCTAGTCTTATAAAGGTAACGCGTTACACTTTCGCCATTGGATGTCTGAAAATGTGATTGCTAAGCCATTCATGTTATTTTGTATTGAGTCATAAACAGCCCAAAAAAGGGCTTGTCGCATGACGACAAGCCCTTTTAAGTTGTTAGTGGCTAGCAGTTAGTTGTTATCGGATAGATTTAAATTTAAAGGTTTTCGCTGAAAACTACAAATTCTGTACTACAAACTATGAAGAGAAAGAGCCCGCACATGATAAATGTAACGGGCTCTAAAAAATTATTAAACCTCTCCGGCTCTGCGGGCCACCTCTCCTATGAGGAGAGGCATTTATAAGACGTCGACCAGGAGTTTTAGGATCAAATTGGCTTCGTGGCCGGCGCAGATGGCGACTCTGGGGGCCATGAGGCCGCGGCCGGGTTTGGCGTTCCTTGTCTGGTCGCCGCAGATATAGAAGTGGCTGGTGATTTTTTTTGTTTCAATGGCGTTACTGTCGCCGTAGCCGGCCATACCCGAGGCGGAGACGATGTATTTATCGGGCCATTGTTCCAGGATGGTGTGGACGAGCATGGTCTTGGCATCGGGATTGTCGAAGGCTTCGCAGATGACCTGGTCGTCTTTCAGGATGGTCGGCACGTTGTCTTCGGTGAGGCGGACGAAGTCCGTGCGGACGTCGATGAAGGGATTGATGTCGGCAATCTGCCGGGCCAGGGCGTCGGTCTTGCGCTGGCCCAGGTCGCGGACCATGTAGGACTGGCGGTTGAGGTTGCTGGCATCGACGGTATCGAAGTCGATGAGGTGCAGATGGCCGACACCGGTCCGGGCCAGATAGACGGCGGCATTGGAACCCAGGCCGCCGAGGCCGCAGATGGCGACGCGGCCGGCGCTGACTTTCTGGTGGACTTTCGGCGTATGGCGGGAACACATCATGCCTTCCAGGGCTTCTTTCGGCGGCAGGCGGTCTTTGGGGATGAAATAGATTTCATCGCCCTCTTTCAAGGCTAAGTTCTCTGTCGTGGCAAAGCCGTTGACGATGATGATTTCCTGACCGCTGCCGTAGGCGGCTTTCAGGTCTTCCAGGTGGTCACAGGGACAATTCATTTTCTTTCCATTCAATACTAACTGCATGGTATACACCCCTCGTAACAAAATAAAAACGCACGACGTCTGACACCTTAGGTGGTGTCCCCGTCGTGCGTCTTGTTCTTATATCCTTAGTGTAGCTGTTTTTACAGCCCCTGTCAATCTTTCTTTTCGGCCTGGGCCCCTTCCTTCAAGCGTTTGAGCTGGCGCTGTTCTTCCGGTGGAAGGGATACGCCGCAGCAGCCGCCGCTGGAATTGCTGGCATAGCCTTTAAAGACTTCAGAGACGATATTCTTAACTTTTTTCACCGATTCAACAACCATGAGAAGCCCTCCTTTTTTGAAATTCAAGGCCGTCGAACAAAATCGCCAGCCTGGCAGACCGCAAAGCATTCCATTTATACGGTAACGGATAGCACCACACGTCTGTGGCGGGCGCCCCACGTGGTCGCCCCTACAGTTATTATAGCAGGAAAGGCTTCCATTGTAAATAATATCAACGGATAATTTTTATTAATTATTTGTCATCAGCGGCCGTCGGGCCATACCAGGGTGATCTGGCCGCTGGTTCTTGTCGCTTTGAGGTCGATGACGCGCTGGTTCGAGGAACCGCGGAAGTAGAGGCCCGGGTCTTTCAGGTCGTCGACGAAGGGGCCGTCGACGAGGACGTCACAGACGTCCAAGAGGGCTTTTTTCTGCGGGTCCTGGATGATTTCGTCATAGGTGAAGCCCGAGTAGACCCAGACCGATTTATCGGGCATGGCTTGTTTGACGTTTTGGACGATCTGCGTCAGGCCGTCGGTGTTTTCCATGGGTTCCCCGCCCAGGAGGGTCAGGCCGCTGTTGGTCGGGGCGCTGAGCCAGGACAGGAGCTGTTCCATTTCCTTGTCCGTCCATTCCTGTCCGGCCCTGGGGTCCTGGTATTCCGGGTTGAAACAGTTGAAGCAGTGGCGTGAGCAGCCGGTGACGAAAATCGTCGAGCGGATGCCCGGTCCATTGGCAATGTCATATTGCCGCATCTGTGCATAATGCAAGTCAAGTCACCTCTTAGATATGGAGGACGCGGTTCTTGATTTCCTGCGTCCGCCCTTCGTTCCAGAAATTTTCACCCAAATAGCCGCAGGTCCGGCGGATGACGGTCAATTTGTTGCGGTCTTTGTTGTGGCAGCGCGGGCATTCCCATTCGTTGTCGTCGTTGAGGATGATTTCGCCGTCAAAGCCGCATTCATGGCAGTAGTCCAGTTTGGTATTGAATTCGCCGTACGTGATGTGGTCGTAGATGTACTGGACCATGGTCAGGACGGCCGGGATATTATGGGTCATGTTGGGGATTTCGGCATAGCTGATGCAGCCGCCTGTCGATTTGTCTTCAAAGTCGGCTTCAAAGGAGAACTTGTCGAAGACGTTGATCGGTTCGCGGACGTCGACGTGATAGCTGTTGGTATAGTAGCCTTTGTCGGTGACGTCGGGGATGGAGCCGAAGCGGGCCTTGTCGATTTTGCAGAAGAGGTTGGTCAGGTTTTCTGCCGGCGTACCGTAGAGGGCGAAGCCGATGTTCGTTTCCTTCCGCCACTTCTTAATGTGGGCGTTGAGGTCGTCCATGATGCGCATGGCGAATTTCCGGCCTTCCGGCGCCGTGTGCGAGCAGTGCTTGGTCAGTACCGTCGCTTCGTAGATGCCGATGTAGCCCAGGGACAAGGTCGCATAGCCGCCGTAGATGAATTTTTTAATGGTTTCGCCGGGCTTCAGGCGGGCAATGGCGCCGTACTGCCAGTGGATAGGCGATACGTCGGACGTGATGCGCTTGAGGAGGTCGACGCGCAGGAGCAGGGCTTTTTTGCAGAGTTCCAGGCGCTTGTCGAGGATCTGGAAGAATTTTTCTTCGTCGCCGTCGGCGAGGATGCCGATCTGCGGCAGGTTGAGGGAGACGACGCCCATGTTGAAGCGACCGTCGAACTGGTAGTTGCCCTTTTCATCTTTCCAGGGGCTGAGGAAGGAGCGGCAGCCCATGGGGCTGAAGACGTTGCCTTCATAGGATTCGCGCATCTTCTTGGCCGAAATATAGTCGGGATACATGCGTTTCGCCGTACATTCAGCGGCCAGCTTGGTCAAATAGAAGTACGGGCTGCCTTCGCGGACGTTGTGTTCGTCCAGGACGTAAATGAGTTTCGGGAAGGCCGGCGTGACGTAGACGTTGGCTTCGTTCTTGATGCCCTGGATGCGCTGGCGCAGCAATTCTTCGTCGATGAGGGCCGCTTCCCTGGCGTATTCGTAATCCGGCTGGAAATACATGAAGAGCGTGACGAACGGTGCCTGGCCGTTGGTCGTCATGAGGGTGTTGATCTGGTACTGGATGGTCTGGATGCCGTCCTTGATTTCCTTCTTCGTCCGCTTCCAGGCGATTTCTTCGGCCTTTTCCATATCCGGTTCGATGCCGTAGATTTCGCGCTGTTCTTCGACGACGGCTTTCATGTACTTCTTGAAGGACTTGCGGACGTACGGTGCCAGGATGCGGTCGATGCCGTTGATGGACTGGCCGCCGTACTGGCCGCTGGCGACCTGGGCGATGATCTGCGTCGTCACCGTGCAGGCGACCTGGAAGGATTTCGGCGTATCGATTTTCTTGCCGTTGATGACCGTACCATTGGCCAGCATGTCTTCCAGGTTGATGAGACAGCAGTTGAACATGGGCTGAATGATGTAGTCCATGTCGTGGAAATGGATGGCGCCGCTGTCGTGGGCCTGGACGATGTCGGCCGGGATCAGTTTGCGGCGGGCAATGTCCTTGGACACTTCGCCGGCGATGAGGTCGCGCTGCGTCGATACGACGTGGCCGTTCTTATTGGAGTTTTCGTCGAGGACTTCCAGGTTGGTGTTGTTCAGCAGGCCAAAGACATCGTCGTCGGTCGTATTGGTCTGGCGCTTGAAGGCCTGGATGGTCTTGTAGTTTTCGTAAGCCCTGGCCGTGGCCGGATTGTTGTATTTCAACAAACGGTAGTAGACCTGGTCTTCGATGGCGTAAATGGTCAGGTCCTTCTGGATGGAAGCAGCATACGCTTCGATTTCACCGGCAATCTTGGCAGCCTGCCCTTCTTCGTAAATACCGCTGCTGCTGTTCATGGCCTTTTCAATCGCTACGGTGATCTTATCTCGATTGAAGGGCACTCGTTCTCCATTGCGCTTGATTACTTCTAACATATGTCTACCTCCACAGTATATAGTATACAAATTGTACATTTTCCCATACCTGCTACAAGATATATGGTACGGGGTCCGTTTTTCACATGCCCTATGATACTATATATAGTAGCGAATGTCAATGTGTACATACTCCATCATGTTGTGGACAAGTTAAGGTTAGTTTTTATCAAAATGGCTGGCAGGCCTTGAAAGGACAACACAAGAGCTGCGCTTTTATAGACGCAGCCCTTGTGTATAACTAGCAAAAATTTTCTTTTAATCCAGATTCAGGAGGTCGCGCACGACGGCACCGGCCAGGATCATGCCCGCCGTCGACGGGACAAAGGAAATGCTGCCCGGACTGGGGCGCACTTCATCGCTGTCCGAGAAGGGTTTATGCGGGACTTCCGTCGAATAGGCCACCTTGATGCGGCGGATACGGCGCTTCTTCAGTTCCCGGCGCATGATCTTGGCCAGGGGATCGACGCTGGTCTTTTCGATGTAATCGAGCTGGAAATATTCCGGATGGAGCTTATTCCCGGCCCCCATGGAGGACACGACGGGGATGCCGCTGTGATAGGCTTCGTCGATGATGGCGATCTTGGCGCTCATCGTATCGACGGCATCGACGACGTAATCGGCCCCGGAATGGGCGATGAAGCCCTGATGGCTTTCAGGCAGATAGAACGTCGCATGGGTCTCGACGTCGATGTCGGGATTGATGGACAAGAGGCGTTCCTTCATGACTTCGACTTTCGGCCGGCCAATGGTCTGGACCGTCGCCCCGAGCTGGCGGTTAACGTTGGACGGGTCGAAGACGTCGGCATCGACCAGGATGAGATGGCCCACACCGGCCCGGCCCAGGGCTTCGACGACGGCTGAGCCGACGCCGCCGACGCCGAAGATGAGGACCTTTTTCGTATCTAATTCGTCCACCTTATCCTGGCCGATGAGGCGGGCTGTCCGCTGGGTATATTCTTTCTTCATCGCCTAGCGCTCCGGGATGATTTCCAGCCAGTAGCCGTCGGGGTCGACGATGAAATAAATGCCCATGGCCGGGTTCTGATAGACGACGCAGCCCATGTCTTTGTGCTTGGCCAGGGCCGCATCCATATCCTTGACGGCAAAGGCCGTGTGGAATTCGTTTTCGCCGAGGTTATACGGTTCCTTGCGGTCTTTGAGACAGGTCAGTTCCAGCTGGAAGTCGGACACGCCGTCGCCGAGATAGACGATGGTGAAATCCGGGTTCTCGATGCGGCTGACTTCGGTCAGGCCCAGGGCTTCTTTGTAGAAGTCCATGCTGCGCTGGAGATTCAAAACGTTGAAATTGGTGTGCTTAAAGGTGAATTGCATAGTACTACCCCCTTTTTATTTATTGGTTCTCTTCCTGCCAGCCCTTGGATACGTCGACCCATTCCCTGGCATGGGAATAGGTTTCCAGTTCGGGCAGTGTCAGTTCGATGGCACTGTTGGCGGTGCCGCAGGCCGGAAAGACGGTCTGGAAGCGCTTGAGCGATTCGTCCAGGAAGACGTCGACGCCTTCGTTGATGGCGAAAGGACAGACGCCGCCGACGGGATGGCCGATGAGCCGTTCCACGTCGCCGGCCTTGATCATGGTCGCCTTCTTGTGGAACCGTTCTTTGAACTTATGATTGTCCACGCGGGCATCACCGGCAAAAAGGACCAGGATCGGATGGTCGCCGATGAGGAAAGACATGGACTTGGCAATGCGCCGGCCTTCCGTATGAAGGGCGGCCGCCGCTTCTTCGACAGTCGCACTGGACTGGTCGAGTTCCATGACCCGGTCTGCCATCCCCCACCGGGCAAAATAGTCGCGTACTTTTTGAATAGACACGTTGCTCCCCCTCTCAATTCGTTATAATCGTATTATATACTAATCACGGTCCTCAGGCAAACTCAAAGGACGACGTACTGCCCCGGTCGGTCTTGTGGACGGCCAGGCGGGCGTCGATGCGTTCCTTCAGTTCCGGTACGTGGGAGATGATGCCGACCAGGCGGCCGCCGCTGCGCAGGGACGCCAGGGTCTTCAGGGCATAATCCAGGGTTTCCCCGTCAAGGGTGCCGAAGCCTTCGTCGATGAACATCGTATCCAGGTGGATGCCGCCGGAATACGCCTGGACGACGTCGGCCAGGCCCAGGGCCAGGGAGAGGGAGGCCAGGAAGGTTTCGCCGCCGGACAGGGTGTTGGCCGGCCGGGCATAGCCCGTGTAGTTGTCGTAGACTTCGATGTCCAGGCCGATTTGTTTGACCCGCTTGTCGTCCCACGAACGGGAGCGCTGCAGGCTGTAGCGCTGGCGGCTCATGCCCTGCAGGCGGCCGTTGGCGGCGGCCAGGACTTCATCGAGGAGGGCGCCGAGGACGTAGCGTTCAAAATTGATGCCCGTCTGCTTGCCGGCGATGAGTTCGTAGACGGCGCCGACAGTCTTATAAGCTTCGGTCAGGTCCCGGCCTTCCTGCTGCAGGGCGGCCAGGGCCGCTTTTCCCTGCTGCCAGCGCCGGTACTGTGCGGCCAGGCTACCCTTTTCTTCGCCTAAGGCCTGGCTGGCTTTTTCGGCTTCGTCCAAGGCCGTACGGGCTGCTGCCACGTCGGGCCGGGGCTGGCTGCCGATAGCCTTTTCTTCCTGGGCCAACTGGCCCTGTACTTGCTGGACCTGGGTGTCGTACTGGCGGACGGCCGCTTCCAGTTCCGGGATCTGGCCGACTGCAGCCTGCATGGCCCGGCAGGCCTTGACGCTCTCGAAACCGGCTGCCACGACGCGGTCCCGCAGGGCCTGGACACCCTGGCTGAAGCGGTCCCGCAGCACTTCGACCTGGTGCTGCCAGTTCTGCGCTTCCTGCTGCTGCTTGGCAGCCTGGCGTTCGCCGGCGACGACGGCGTCGCGGTACTGCTGCAAGTCCTTTTCGTAGGCTGTAATGGCCTTGCCCAAGGCATCCAGGCGCTGCTGCAGGGCCTTCAGGTCACGATAGGCTTCGGGCAGGTCCGCTTCCAGGCGGGCCTTCGTTTCGGCCGCCTTGGCCGCAAGGGTCCGCGCCTGTTCGGCTGCCGTCCGGGCCGCTTCTTCGTCCTTTTCCCAGCGGCTCAGCCGGGCCTGGCCGGCGGCGACGGCCTTTTTGAGGGCTTCACCGGCCTGTAACTGCTGCTGCAGGCCTTCCATGGCTTTCCGGGCCTGTTCGGCCTTGTCCTGCCAGTCGGCCAGGGTCCCATCCTGGGGGTACTGGCGGCGCAGGGCGTCGTACTGCTCTTTCAAAGCCTGATGGCGGGTCTCATCGGCTTTGGCCGTCACTTCCCACTGCTGTCGCTTGGCTTCGCTGGCGTCGGCCCGTTTCTGGTGCTGTTCGACGTCGCGCCGTTCCGGCAGGGAATCCGGGCGCACGGCCGGCATGGGATGGGCCGCCGAGCCGCAGACCGGGCAGGGTTTCCCTTCTTCCAGTTCCGACGCCAGGACGGCGGCCTGGGCCTGGAGGAACAGGGCCCGGACACTTTCATAGGCCACGCGTTCGTCCCGTGCCCTGGCAGCGGCTTTTTCCAGGAAGTTCTGACTGTGCTGCCATTGTTTCCCGGCTTCTTTCAGCTGTTCTTCCAGGGAAGCGGCCTGGCCTTCGCGCTGGAGCCGGTCGCTCAGGGCCTGCCAGCGGGCTTTGGCCTGTTCCGCCGCTACGGCCTGTTCGGCCAGGCCGGCGACGGCTTCCCGGGCCTTGTCGAGGGCCTGTTTTTCTGCTTCCTTTTTCTGCCGCACCTGGTCCCAGCGCCGTTCAGCTTCGCCTGCCGCCTTGCGGCACCGTTCTTCTTCCAGGCAGCAGTCCCGGTAGGAGCCGGCTTTTTCCTGCAGGCCCGTCAGCTGGACCCGTTCTTCGCAGGCTGCCTTATAGCCGCTCTCACGGGCCGAAAGGGCCGCCAGCTGCCGCTGGGCTTCAGCCAGGTCCTTCTCAGCCTTCTCGGCCAGCTTACGGGCTTTTTCAGCCGCCTTATGAGCCTCTTTGCCCTCTTTTTCCAGGTCGTCGAGGTGACGGCACGGTTCGGCCAGGATTTCAGCCTGGCGCAGGATGGCGATGGTATCCCGTTTTTCCTGGAACCGGCCGGCCTGGTCCTGGAGCTGCGCCGCTTCCCGGCGCTTCTGTTCCCGCAGGAGCCAGTGATTTTCCAAGGTCTGGGCGGCCTGGAAGGCGGCCTGACAGGTCTTGCGCCGGCCTTCGGCCTCGCGCCACTGTGCATCGACGGCGGCGCTTTTATCCTGCCAGGCCTTCTCTTTATCCGGCAGCTCTTCTTCGCTGGCGATGCCCAGGTCGGCCAGGCACTGTTCCCGCCGCTGGCGTACCTGCTCATACTGGCCGGCCAGGGTGTCGTGGCGGGCCTTGGCCAGCTCCTGGAGCCGCGCGTAGCGCTGGGTGTGGAAGAGGGTCTGCATGATCTGCTGGCGCTCACTGGAACCGGCCAGGAGGAGCTTGCGGAAGTCGCCCTGCGGCAGGAGGACGACCTGGCGGAACTGGTCGGCCTTGAAGCCCAGCAGCCTTTCGACGGCAGCCGTCACGTTCTTGGCGGCTACGAGCTGTTCCTGGCCGCCGTCTTTGTCCGATTCATATAAGGCCGCGTGGGCCGCGGCTTTCTTCAGGCCCGTGCCGCGCTTCTTGGCGATTTCCTGTTCCGGGCTGCGGTCGATGCGGTAGTATTTCCGGCCGATGGCAAAGCGGAAGGACACGGCCGTCGCTTCCTGGGGCGACGCGTACTCACTGCGCATGTGGGCGCCAGTGCGGCTGTCGCCGCTGGTGCTGCCGTAGAGGGCGTAGCACATGGCATCGAGGATGGTCGTCTTGCCGGAACCCGTCGGTCCATAGATGAGGAAGAGTTTGTGGTCGCCCAGTTCGCGGAAGTCGACGATTTCCTGACCGGCATAGGGGCCAAAGGCCTTCATTTCTAAGTAAATAGGAATCATAACAGGCTGCCTCCCTTTTCTAATTCATCCCACAAGGTGCGGACGCAGTCCTGCTCGGCTTCGGTCAGGGGCTGGTCGGGCCGCATGGCCTGGGCGAAGCTGGTGAACAGTTCCTGTTCCGTCACCTGCTGTACGTCGAAATCGCGCTGTCCTGCGGCCCGGGTATTGCGGTTGGGCATTTCCATCGCCATGGCATTGGGGTATTTGCGCCGCAGGCGGGCCATGCCGTCGAGGATGGGCTGGCTGTCGTCGAGGCGGGCCAGGATGAAGTCGTCCGGCCTGTCGTCATCGGCCGCCATGATGGCCTCGAAGGTTCCGCTGACGATGCGCACGTCGTGGCGCGGCACGAAATCCCGGAAGGCCAGGTCCACTTTCCCGTCGGGCCCGATGTCGGCGATGACGGCGCCTTTATGCTGGCGCGCTTCGCCGAACGAGTATTTGAGCAGGCTGCCGGCATAGCGGATGGTATCGCTCGTGACTTTCTGCGGCCCGTGGAGATGGCCCAGGGCCGTATAGCTGAACGGCGCAAAGAGGCCGCTCGTCACCTGGTCCGTCCCGCCGATGGACAAGGGCCGTTCCGAATCACTGGCTACGCCGCCGGCGACGAAGGCATGGGCGACGCAGACCGTGCGCACACCGTCCGGGACCTGGCTGCCCTGCCAGCCGAGGAGGGCCTCCATGGCCTGCTGGTGGCTGCGGACCTCATCCTGGCCGAGGCACTGGCGGACGACGGCCGGCTCGGCATAGGGGACGGTCAGGAAGGCGACCGGTCCGGCGTCATCTTCCAGGACGACCGGGCCCGTAAGGCGCTCCAGTTCACCGGCCATATAGAGGCCCTGCGGCGCCAGGAGGCGGCTGGCAAAGGACAGGCGGGCCGGGCTGTCGTGGTTGCCGCTGATGACCAGGAAGGGGACGTGCAAATCCGCCGTGATCCGCGTGGCCACGTCGTCGAAGAGTTCCACCGCTTCGGCCGGCGGCAGGCTGCGGTCATAGACGTCGCCAGCCAGGACGACGGCGTCGATGCCCTCGTCCCGTATCATGGGCAGGAGCTGCTGCTCCAGGACGTAGGCCTGGTCTTCGGTCAGATAGTTCCCATAGAATAATTTTCCTAAATGCCAGTCGGCTGTATGTAAGATACGCATAGAATACCTCCTTACCAAGCTACTGCTGCAGCGACCGCAGCAGGGCGATTTCCCTGGCATAGCCTGCCATATCGTTGGGTGTTTCCAGATAAAAGGGCAGGTCCCGCAGGGCCGGATGATTGACGATGGCCCGGAAGGCTTCGAGGCCGATGTGGCCCTGGCCGATTTTTTCATGCCTGTCCTTGTGGCTGGCCAGCTCGTTCTTGCTATCGTTCACGTGGACGGCTTTCAACCGGTCCAGGCCGATGACCTTATCAAAAGTCGTCAATACGTCGTCCAGATGGTGGACGATATCGTAGCCGCCGTCAAAGACGTGGCACGTATCGAGGCAGACGCCGATTTTATCGTTCATGGCCGCTTTGTCGATGATGGCCGCCAGTTCTTCAAAGGTCCGGCCCACTTCCGTCCCCTTGCCGGCCATGGTTTCCAGGAGGACCGTCGTCTTCTGGCCGGGGAACATACAGGTGTTGAGCATGTCGGCAATGAGGGCGATACCCGTTTCAGCGCCCTGTCCGACATGGCTGCCGGGATGGAAATTATAGCGGCAGTTGTCGACGTATTCCAGACGGCGCAGGTCGTCGGCCATGGCCTGGCGGGCAAACTCCCGGGTCTTCTCCGTCTTTGAACAGCCGTTCAAGGTATACGACGCATGGGCCAGGATGGGCGCGAAGTGATGGGCTGCCATGAGCTGGTTCAGGGCCTGTATATCGTCGACGTCCAGTTTGCGGACGCCGCTGCCGCGGGGATTGCGGGAGAAGAACTGGAACGTATCTGCCCCTATAGATAAAGCTTCGTCACCCATGTGCAAAAATCCTTGTGAAACCGATAAATGACATCCAATATGCAACATATTTTTTCCTCCTGCGCGACGGATAACAAAAAAAGGCTGCCGCACGAAGCCCGTCCGGCCTCATGCAGCAGCCCCTATCCTTAGACTATATGAAAATCAAATACTTACGATTTTTCCCGACATTCCGGGCAAATCCCGACAAACGAAATACTGACGCCGTTGACGACGAAGCCGCTCTGTTCGGCAGCGGCCTTACGCAGCCCCTCCTGGTCCATGTCGATATCGATGACGCGGTTGCACTTTTCACAACGGATATGGGCATGAGGCGTCGTATTATAATCATAACGATGGGCATCTTCGGCACATTGCAATACCTGGACTACGCCGATTTTGGCAAAGATTTCCATGGTCTTATAGACCGTGGCCAGACTCATGGACGGATAATTGGGCTGCAATATCTTATAAATCGCCTCGGCATTGGGATGCGTCGGATTGTGGTTAATGGCTTCGTACACAGCCAGGCGCTGCGGTGTGACTTTATAGCCGTTTTTTCGCAAAACTTCAGCAATTTCCATTTTTATCCCCCTTTCTTGGAAAACTGTGGTATAATAAGACATTCTAGTTTTATTCTAGCTTTGAATCATATAGAATACTGGAGAGTATCCTGTATTATATTGTAACGGTTATTAAGAAAAATTTCAATGTTTTACGCGAAATTCTTCTTATACAATAAGTAATATTAACTATTTTGTTAGGAAGGAATGTAATCATGACAGAGGAAACGATGATCGCTGAAATCGCCAGGACTCTGGGTATCCGCCCGGCGCAAGTCCAATCTGCCCTTTCCCTCTTTGCCCAGGGCAATACCATCCCTTTCATCGCCCGCTACCGGAAAGAAGCGACAGGGACCCTCGACGAAGTACAGCTGCGCTGCATCCAGGAGCAATATGAATACGAACAGGCCCTGGCCAGCCGCAAAGAAACGGTCCGCCAGTCCATCATGGACCAGGGCTGCTGGAACGACGACCTGGCACGGAGCCTGGAAGCGGCCCGGCAGCTCCAGGACGTCGAAGACCTCTACCTGCCCTATAAACCCAAGAAACGGACGAAGGCCTCCATGGCCCGCGACGCCGGCCTGGAACCGCTGGCCGACTGCTTTGCCAGCCAGGACCCCAAGGGCCCGGCTCCGGAAGACGCCGCCCTGGCCTTTCTCAGCGATGACGTACCGACCGTCGAAGACGCCATCCAGGGCGCAGCCAACATCCTGGCCGAACGCTTTTCGGAACGGGCCGATTTCCGCCGCCACCTGCGCCGCGAACTGTGGCAGCAGGCCCGCCTGACCTGCAGCCTGCAAGTCGAAGAAGACCAAGCCGGTCCCATGCTGACCTATGCCGACTTCAGCGAACGCGTCGCCCGTATCCCGAGCTACCGCATCCTGGCCATCAACCGCGGCGAAAACGAAAAGAAACTGAAAGTCACCTTGAAGGAGCCGGCAGACCGCCACATCGCCATGCTCTGCCAGCTGGTCATCACCAGGCCGTCGCCGTATGATCAGATCCTGCGCGACGCCGCCGCCGACAGTTACAAGCGCCTCATTTCGCCGCAGATGGAACGGGAAATCCGCAACGAACTGACGGCACAGGCCGAAAAGCAGGCCATCGACGTCTTTGCCGAAAACCTGCGCCACCTCTTGCTGCAGCCGCCCTTTGCCGGCCAGATCATCCTGGGCTTGGACCCGGGCTTCCGGACGGGCTGCAAGGCCGCCGTCATCAGCGCGACGGGACAGGTCCTCGACTACGGCACGTACTACCTGACCCACTCGGAACAGCAGAAACACCAGAGTGCCGTCAGCCTGGCCAACATGATACGCCGCCACGGCGTCACCCTCATTTCCATCGGCAACGGGACGGCCTCGTATGAAACGGAACAATTCGTATCCCATCTCATCGAAGCCTATCACCTGAAATGCCGCTACGTCATCGCCAACGAAGCCGGCGCGTCCGTCTATTCCGCATCGGACCTGGCCCGGGAGGAACTGCCGGACCTGGACGTCACCATCCGCGGCGCCGTTTCCATCGCCCGCCGCATCCAGGACCCTCTGGCCGAATCGGTCAAGATCGACCCGCGGGCCATCGGCGTCGGCCAGTATCAGCACGATGTCAACCAGAAAGCCCTGTCGGCCGCCCTGGACCAGGTCGTCACGTCTGTCGTCAACTACGTCGGCGTCGACCTCAACACGGCATCGCCGGCCCTCTTGCAGCACATCGCCGGCCTGACGGCGGCGACGGCAGGCAATATCGTCGCCTACCGCAACGAGAACGGCCCCTTCCAGAACCGGCAGGACCTGCTCAACGTCCCCCGCCTGGGCCCGGCGACGTTCACCCAGTGCGCCGGTTTCCTGCGCATCAAGGACGGGACGGAGCCCCTGGACAACACGTCGGTCCATCCCGAATCATACGGCCTGGCCGAAAAGATAGCCGGCCACTACGGCCTGAGCCATGACGAGCTCAAGGACCCGGAAAAATTAGCCATCCTGCGCGATAAGATCCAGATGAACGCCGCTCCCAAACTGGCCGCCTCTCTCGGCGCCGGTGAGCCGACGATCAAAGACATCCTGGAAGAACTGCGCAAGCCCGGCCGCGACGTCCGCAGCGACTTCCCGAAACCGCTGACGCGCCGCCACGTCCTGTCCCTGTCAGACCTGCAGATTGGCTCCGTCGTCCGCGGCACGGTCCAGAACGTCGTCGACTTCGGCGCCTTCGTCGACTTTGGCCTCAAGACGCCGGGACTGGTCCACCGCTCCCAGCTGAGCCGGCATCCCTTCCGCCATCCGACGGACGTCGTCCACGCCGGCGACATCGTCGAAGCCGAAATCATCAGCGTCGACGCCGCCCGCGGCCGCATCGGCCTGTCCATGAAAAAAGTGAAGAAATGAGTGTGAAAAAGGAGCTGTCGCAATGCGACAGCTCCTTTTTAGGGGTTAGCAGATGGCTTTAAATTTAAAGCTTTTCTGTAGGGGCGACCACGCGGGGCGCCCGCCCCGGGATATGGGTGATTCACCATTCAGCCGTAGGGGCCACGAACATTACAAACTATTCCATTCGTCGTTGAGTTTATCGTAGCGGTTCGATGCGGCCTGGCCCCGCTGGAAGCCTGGGCGGTAGTCCTGTCCGCGCTGGCTGGCGCTGACGCCGTCGTAGAGGCCGCGGACGCGGTCCTGTTCGGCCTGGAAGAGGGCATCGAGCTTATATTTCATGGCCGTATTGTCGATGGACGTATCGTTGTCCAGCTGGCTGCGGGTCTTGGAAATCTGGACGTAGAGCGTATTGGCCCGGCTGGTGAATTCGCGATTGCCCTTGAAGTCCGTGTGGTCATTCAAGTAGGCGTTGATGTCGCCGGCCAATTTGCCGATATCGTCGTTGAACAAGTCCTTGCTGCTGGCATAGGACGCCAGGATCTGCTTATCCGGATTGGCCTTGGCTTCAGGCTGCGGCTTTTCATCGGGCTTGGTCTGGACGCTGACGTATTTTTCCAGGTAGCTGACCAGGTCGTCGCCATCGACGGCAGCTGTGAAATCGGCACCGGGGACCTTGATGGTCCGCGCCGTCTTCTTGGCCTTCTGGACTTCGTCGCGCAGGTCATCCAATTTTTCGCTGATAGCGTCGTCTGACGGATTTTCAGCAATCGTCATGGCCGTGTCATACATGGCCATCTGGTCGCGCATGACTTCGCGGATAGCCTTGTCATCGGCGGCATACTGGTCGGGAATGGTCTTGGGCTGATAATTCTTGGCCATCTTTTCGACGTTCTTGCGGCTCTTGCCCAAATCCTTGACCAGGGAATCGACATCGTCGCCTTTGCTCTTCTGGCTCAGGCGCTTGGCCGTACTGGTGGCAGATTCATTTTCCGACGCCAGCTGCTGCGACAGGGAAACGGCATCCTTCACATAGTCCCCGCTGCTGCGGCTGCCATAGAAGTGAAAAGCCACGGCAGCGGCCAGAGCCAGGACGAGGACGACGATACCGGCGATGATGGCCTTCTGATAGCGCACGTAAAAAGGCTTTTCCTGAAAAGGCGGCGGCGTCGGCCGGCCCGTCATGACCGGTCGTTCCATCGGCTGCGGCGGCCGCTGCGGCTCTTCGTCCCGGACCGGTTCCCGGTGCTTATGGACAAAGGTTTCCGTTCCCGTCGCTTCGTCGATGACCGGTTCGTCATCATCCATTTTCGGCAGTTCGGCACCGCAGAATGGGCAGAATTTCCCATCGACGCTCACCCATTTGCCACATTCCGGACAAATGCGTTTCTTCGGCTCCCCTTCCGGCAGCTGTTCAGCGCCGCAGGCCTGACAAAAGCGGTCGTCATCCTGCAAGGGCGCCCCGCATTGTTGGCATTTCTTCATAAAATACACATCCTTTACTTAGCGTAAGTACATGCTTCTAGTATAAGCCATTTCCCTCAGTCTTGCAAAAAATCGGCCATGCGCCGGTAGGTGTCGCAGATTTCGTCGTAGCATATTTTTTCAAAGTTGAGGTACGAATGGACCATGTTGCCGTAATTATACGTTTCGGCCCGCACGCCCTTTTCAGCCAGGCGGCGCACGTAATCGCGGCCTTCGTCGCGGAAGGGGCAGAACTGCGTCGTCAAGACCAGCGTCGCCGGCATATCTGCCGACAATTCGCCAAAGAGGGGCGAGGCATCCCGGCGGTCGTCACCGGGACGGAAACACTGGTTGAAATACCAGGTCATCTTGGCCGGCGTAAAGCCCGTCTGGGTATTGCAGTTCTCCTGGACCGACGGGAAGGAGTGGGTCATATCCAGGCAGGGATAGACCAGGATCTGATGAGTCAGCGGAAGGGATGCATCATGCTGCAGGGCCTGGCTCGTATAAGCTGCCATGCAGCCGCCGGCGCTGTCACCGCACAAGGTCAGGTCCGCCTGGTAGGGGATCTGCAAGGCATCGAGCGCAGGCAGGGCCTTCCGGGCTACGGCCAGGGCATCTTCATAGGCCGCAGGATAAGGATTTTCCGGAGCCAGGCGATATTCCGGCGAAATGACGATATGCTGCGTTGCCTGGGCAATGCGGCGGCAGACCGGGTCATAGACGGCGACCGTGTCGATGGCAAAACCGCCGCCATGATAGTAGATCAGGACCGGCAGGGGCCGGCTCGTATCGGGAATATAGATGCGGACCGGCACGTCGTAGACCTCACAGCCGTCCAATACCGTATCGACGACCGATGCCATCGGCACTTTCGGCAGCTCTTGTTCCCATGCCGTATGCAGCGACGCTTCGCGCATGGTAATCGGCGTCATGACAAAATCCTCACTCGTATGGGCAGCGATAAAAGCTGCCAGTTCCGTTTTAATTGCACTCATCGTAAACCCCTCTTTCCCTCTTCTTATATAGTTTTAAATTGTAACAAAAAATATCCCTTTTTGCACCGTAGGGGTCGCCACGCGGGCGACCTGCTGGATACTGGGCGGCACTCTCCCTAAACGGGAAAATCGCTCATATCCTGGAGCGGGCTTGCCACGTGCAAGCCCCTACTACAGAGGTGCTGCTTATATAGTTTTTAATTGTAGCACAAAACAGCACGCATGAATAGGATGGATACAAAAAAAGAGGCTGTCGCATTAAGACAGCCTCTTTTTTTGAGTTTTAAGTTTGTAGTTTTTAGTTTTCAGCAAATGGTAAAAAATTTAAAGCCACTTCTACAAACTACAAACTCCGTACTACAAACTATAAATAAAAAGGGGCTGCGCACGTGACCTAAGCCTCATGCGACAGTCCCTCTAAAAGTCCTGTGTGGCGGAGAGCGTGGGATTTGAACCCACGATAGAGCGTTCGCCCTATACATGATTTCCAATCATGCTCCTTCAGCCGCTCGGACAGCTCTCCGCGTCTTACATATCTTTCCTGACATCTTCGGGATAAATGCCGATATGTAAAGTATGGTCGGGGCGACAGGATTTGAACCTGCGACCTCTTAGTCCCGAACCAAGCGCGCTACCAAACTGCGCTACGCCCCGTTGACCCGACTCATACATAATACCATATCCACGAAAAAAGTCAAGGAAAAAATTCAATCACCCCATCAGGCCAGCTTCTTTTCCCGGATGAAATCGATGAGCATGGCCGACGTATCGGCCATGAGGTCGCCGCACGATACGGGACCGCCGTTGGCCGGACTCTTGAGGACGCGGCAGCACGTCGCATGAAAGCGGTCGAGCCAGATTTTCTGGAATTCCCGCACAGGCTGATTGACTTCGGCCTTCGTCTTTTCCTCCGGCGTCGTGCGGCCGACGAGACAGCCCAGGACCAGACAGGCCCCGTTCAAAGCCCCGCAAAGACAGCCCGAACCGGCCACCCCGCCGCCGAGGACGGACACCATGCGCAGCGTTTCCGGCGGCAGCTTCAAATCCAGACAATCATTGCAGACCTTGACCACCGTTTCAGCACAATTATTCCCGGCCTGCTGGTACTGTGCCGCCAATTCTCTTACCTTTTCCATCATAAGACCTCCTTGAAAAACAGCATTTGTAGTACAGAGTTTGTAGTTTGCAGAAAAATGGCTTTAAATTTAAAATCATTCACTAAAAACTATAAGCTGCAAACTTAATGCTCAAAAAGGGGATGCCGCATATGCGACATCCCCTTTTTACATTCTGGCGGAGAGCGTGGGATTTGAACCCACGATAGAGCGTTCGCCCTATACATGATTTCCAATCATGCTCCTTCAGCCACTCGGACAGCTCTCCATGGCTTACACATTGTTTGATTATGCAGTTATTTGATGCCCTCGGGATCGACATCCAATGTGTAAAAATATGGTCGGGGCGACAGGATTTGAACCTGCGACCTCTTAGTCCCGAACCAAGCGCGCTACCAAACTGCGCTACGCCCCGTTACCTGACTTGTATATAATACCATACTGGAAGAAAAAGTCAAGCTTTTTTTCTCGTGTCAGGCGACAACTTTCAGGCGACAACTTCTTTATTTTTATGGATCCGCTTCCAAATGAATCCGCCGGCAATGGTAACGACCAGCAGGATGATTTTCAGTTCCGTCGGATTATTGGCCGCCAGGCTGACGTATTGAGCCAGGTAATGGTCTGTCGCCATCATGCCGCCCGAAGCCCAGCCGAGGATGGCGCCCCCGATGTAGATGAGGATGGGAAAGCGGTTCATGACTTTGACGACGATGGTGCTGCCAAAGACGATGATCGGCACGGAAATGAGCATGCCGAACATGAGCAGGCCCCAATGGTTATTGGTGACGCCGACGATGCCCAGGACGTTATCGAGGCTCATGAGGGCGTCGGCCATGATGATGGTCCGCACAGCCGCCCAGAGCGAGTCCTTGGCTTCGACGTGGACGTCTTCTTCCTGGTCGTCGGCGCCGATGAGCTTGATGCCGATGAGGACCAGCAGGATGGCTCCGACGGTCTTCAAGAAGGGAATCTGGAAGAGCCAGGACACGATAAAGGCCATGATGAAACGCATACAGATGGCCCCGGCCGTACCATATAAAATAGCCCGCTTCTGCAAATGCTTAGGCAGATTCTTGGCGGCCATGCCGATGACGATGGAATTATCGCCGCCTAAGGCCAAGTCGATGAGCACGACCTGCAAAATCATAGTGATATCAAAGACAAGCGTCGATTCTAACCCTTCCAAGGTAAGTCCCCCTTATACGTTAAGACAAATTTACATCTCCCCCATTATATGATAATTACGGTGGGATAGCAAGAAAAAGGCGCTGTCCCATGAAGACAGCGCCTTTTTCTGTAGGGGCGTCCACGTGGGACGCCCGCTCACACAAATCAAGTTTACAAGTATCTCGCATATCCCCGGCGGGCTCGCCACGTGCGAGCCCCTACAAA
>NZ_JBBMEU010000038.1:0-20712 GCF_040096415.1 Megasphaera intestinihominis | reverse complement strand
ATCATGAGTACCATCAACGCCAACCGCAAGGCCAACGTCAACAGCGATAACCCGGAAGAAAACTACAAGGCCCTGGAAAAATACGGCCGCGACTTGACCGCTGCTGCCCGCCAGAATAAATTGGACCCGGTCATCGGCCGTGACGACGAAATCCGCCGCACCATCGAAATTCTCTCGCGCCGCCGTAAGAACAACCCGGTCCTCATCGGTGAACCGGGTGTCGGCAAGACGGCTATCGTCGAAGGCCTGGCCCGCCGTATCGTCAGCGGCGACGTCCCGGAATCGCTGAAGAACAAGACCCTCTACTCCCTCGATATGGGTTCCCTCATCGCCGGTGCCAAATACCGTGGCGAATTTGAAGAACGACTCAAATCGGTCCTCAATGAAATCGCCAAATCGGACGGCCAGATTCTCCTCTTCATCGATGAAATCCACACTGTCGTCGGTGCCGGCGCCTCTGAAGGCTCCATGGATGCAGGCAACATCCTGAAACCGATGCTGGCCCGCGGTGACCTGCGCTGCATCGGCGCTACGACGCTCAATGAATACCAGAAATACATCGAAAAAGATGCCGCTTTGGAACGTCGTTTCCAGCCGGTCATGGTCGATCAGCCTTCTGTTGAAGACACGATCACCATTCTCCGTGGTCTGAAAGAACGCTACGAAGTCCATCATGGCGTCCGCATCCGTGATAAAGCCCTGGTCGCTGCCGCCGTCTTGTCGGACCGCTACATTTCCGACCGTTTCCTGCCCGATAAGGCCATCGACCTCGTCGACGAAGCTGCCGCCAAACTGCGTACGGAAATCGAATCCATGCCGACGCCGATTGACGAACTGCGCCATAAGATCATGCAGCTGGAAATCGAAGAACAGTCCCTGAACAAAGAAACGGACGACGCTTCCAAAGAACGCCTGGCTAAGATCACGGAAACGAAGAACGAACTGAAAGAAAAAGAAAGCAAGCTCAAAGCTCAGTGGGATAAAGAAAAACAGTCCATCCTGCGCACGCAGGGCCTGAAGAAGGAAATCGACGCCGTCAAGAGCGACATGGCCCAGGCAGAACGCAATTACGACCTGGCCAAGGCTTCGGAATTGAAGTACGGCAAACTGCCGGAACTGCAGAAACAGTTGAAGGAACAGGAAGCCTACCTGGCTGAACACCAGGATTCGCAGCTCCTCAAAGAAGAAGTCGGCGAAGAAGATATCGCCCAGGTCGTCAGCCGCTGGACGGGTATCCCGGTCACCAAGATGATGACGGGCGAACGGGAAAAACTCCTGCACCTCGACGAAACGCTGCATAAACGGGTCGTCGGCCAGGACGATGCCGTCCGCGTCGTGAGCGATGCTATCATCCGCGCCCGTGCCGGTATCAAGGATCCGAACCGTCCGATTGGTTCCTTCATCTTCCTCGGCCCGACCGGTGTCGGCAAGACCGAACTGGCCAAGACCCTGGCTGAAGCCCTCTTCGATGATGAACGCAACATCATCCGTATCGATATGTCGGAATACATGGAAAAACATACCGTATCCCGCCTGATCGGGGCTCCTCCGGGATATGTCGGCTATGATGAAGGGGGCCAGCTCACTGAAGCCGTCCGCCGTCGTCCGTACAGCGTCATCCTCCTCGACGAAATCGAAAAGGCCCATCCGGACATCTTCAACGTCCTTTTGCAGATTCTCGATGATGGCCGCCTGACCGATGGCAAAGGCCGTGTAGTCAACTTCAAGAACACCATCATCATCATGACCAGTAACCTCGGCTCCCACGAAATCCTCGAATCGAAGGATTACGACGAAGCCAACAAGAAAGTCCGTGAACTGCTTAAACAGTACTTCCGTCCGGAATTCCTCAACCGTGTCGACGACATCGTCGTCTTCAAAGCGCTCCAGAAAGACCAGGTACGCAATATCGCCGCTATCCTCCTGGAACGCCTGGGCAAACGTCTGGAAAAACAGGTCAAGATCCACCTCACCTGGACCGACGAAGCCCTGCAGGAATTGGCCGACAAAGGCTTCGACCCGCAGTTCGGTGCCCGTCCGCTGCGCCGCCTGATCACGCATACCGTCGAAACGGCCCTGAGCCGCGACATCATCGCCGGTACTATCCGCGAAGGCGATACAGTCACCATCGGCTACGACGGCAATGGCTTCACCTTCACGCCCATGCGTGCCCATGCCGCGTGAGTGTGGCGAGCTATTAGCCGTTAGCTGTTAGCTGTTAGTATGTGGAAAACGCTGTCAGACACTAACCCCTGGCAGTTGGCGGTCAGCGGCTAGCAGTCAGCTGTCAGCAGTGAGTGGCTGGCGGCTGGCGCATAAAGGACCCGTTCCTGATGCAAAAAAACATCGGGAACGGGTCTTTTTTTCTGTTTACATTAGCCCGAAAACAGTATATAATAAGCTGTAACTAAGTAACGGGTGGAGATTTATGAATAACACATTAGGAAAACATGTACTCATCGATTTTTATAACTGCAAGGCTTCCTTTTCGGAGGCCGAAGATTTGCAGCCCTTGGTAGAGCGCGCGTTCGACCTCGTCGGCGCCCCTGTCGAAGGGATTACATTCTTCCATATCGACGACGAACTGACGTGTATTGCCGTTTCCGGCAACGCACATATTTGTATTCACGCCTATCCTCCCCTGTCCTACGTGGCAGTGGACATCTACAGTTTTAATATCGACCTCAAGACGAGCCAGATCATGAGCACCCTGAAGGTAAACCTCCGCTCAGACCGCATCAAAGCGACAAGTATCCGCCGCGGTGATTTCGGCTCTATCCGAGACATGCGCCCGAAACGCAAATCGAAGATCACGACGGCACGGCGCATGAAAAACACCGGTGCACGCATCAAGAAGACGAGTGTGAAGATGTTCAACATCCTCCGCCATCCGCAGAAGGTACGTCGGGCACATCGGACGACGAACAAGTAACACGTTTGCAGATGAAAGGGTTTGTTGGTCATGTATATGGTATCGTTAAAACAGGCTGCGGGCATTGCCCGGGAAGAAATGACGTCCCTCGACGCCATTACAGCGGAATTGCTCAATTTCATACAGTTGAAGAGTCAGCGCTTATATATGCATTCCCTGCAGGTCGCTAACTACAGCGTCAGCGTCGCCGCCAAACTGACGCTGCCCAAGAGTGAAATCGAACAAGTGAAATACGCAGCACTCCTCCATGACGTGGGCCTGCTCTTCGTGTCCAATACCCTGCTGGCCAAGATGCCCTATCTCAACCGCTCGGAAAAGGCGCAGTACAAGCGCCACGCCGCAGCCGGCGGCAACATGCTGGAAAACATCCCCTGCTGCCAGGACATCGTGCCTTACATCCGCTATCACCACGAACACTGGGACGGCTCGGGCTTTCCCAAACACCTGCGCGGCGCCAATATCCCCTTGGGGGCGCGCATCATCGCCGTCGCCGATTACTACGACATGATCATCAACCCGTCGGCAGAATTCTGGGCGAAAACCAAAAAACAGGCCGTCCGCGAACTCTTCAGCGCGTCGGGCCTGCTCTTTGATCCGGAAGTGGTCAAAGCTTTTATTGAAACATTAGGTTAATAACACATTGTAATCAAAAAGCGCTGTCGCATGAAGACAGCGCTTTTTACGTTCATCGTAGGTCGTTCATCGTTCATCGAATTGAAGAACGCCGGCCGCCTGCGAACTGCGTTTATTTTATGGTGCACCGCTGGCGATGACGAGGCCCGTCACGCTGGCGGCGCCTTTTTGTTTCAAGGCATGAGCGCAGGCTTCTAAGGTCGCACCAGTCGTGAAGATGTCGTCGACGAGGAGGATGTGTTTTTTATCGACGTCGATGGTTTCTTTGACGGCAAAGGCATCGTGGACGTTCGCTGTCCGCTCATCCCGCCGGAGCTGCCATTGGACTTTCGTCGGCCGCAGGCGCTGCAAGGCGTCGCACCAGTTCCAGCGGGCTGAGGCCCAGTCGCGAAAGAGGGCTTCGGCCTGGTTGAAGCCGCGGCGCTGTAATTTTTCCGGTGCCAACGGCACGGGGACGACGACGTCGATGCGGGCAAACCGTTCCGGCCATGGGAAGCAGTCGAGCAGGGTCCGGCAGGCCCGGCACTTCCCTGGCTTGCCGTTATATTTGATGTCGTGCAGGACATGGCGCATGGTACCGCGGTAATCGGCCAGGCAGTAACAGGCGCTGAGGTGCCTCACAGCCGGCGTCTTGTTGATGCGCCGGGGATGCCAGATGGCGGCCAGGCAGGCTGGGCACCAGTCGCCATCATGGGCTACTATGGCGCCGCAGGACGGACAGCGCGGCGGATATAAGAGGTTGAAAAGCTGCGTGATCAGGGACATGGTCTTCCCTCCCTAGACGATGAGTTCTCCTTGCAGGCGCGGGATGAGCAGTGTGAAGCGGCGGCTCGTGCGCTGGTTCTGGACGGCTGTCTGGACGGCCCGCTTGGTGCCGACGAGGATGACTTTGCGCTTGGCCCGAGTGACGGCCGTATAGAAGAGGTTGCGCTGGAGCATGATGGCGTGGCTGTTGACCAGGACCATGATGACCGTGTGGTATTCACTGCCCTGGCTCTTGTGGACGGTAATGGCATAGGCCAGGGTGATTTCATCGACTTCCTGGCCTTCGTATTTGACATCCTGTTCGGGATAGCGGACATAGACCATGTCCTTCTGGATGGCAAAGATTTCACCCATATCGCCGTTGAAGACGCCTTTTTCATAGTCGTTGTGCTTCTGCATGACCTTATCGCCGACGCGGAAGACGACGTTCTTCCCTTTCAGTTCGGCCTTCCCTTCGGCCGGCGGGTTGAACCGTTCCTGGATGAGCTGATTGAGGTTATCTACGCCACAGGGGTTCTTATACATCGGCGACAAGACCTGGACGGCGAATTTATCGCCCGTTTCCAATAATTCGCTGTTATAGAGGGCGCTTATCTTTTCGGCGCCGTCGGCTTCGTTGTCGATTTCGACAAAGCGGAATTCCGTGTCTTCATTGACGACGGGCAGGCGGCCGCTGTTGATGAGATGGGCATTGGTGACGATGCGGCCCCCTTCTTTCTGACGAAAAATCGTATCCAGGCGGACGACCGGGACCTGACCGGACGCGATGATATCGTGCAGGACGGCGCCGGCCCCGACCGATGGCAGCTGGTCGGCGTCGCCGACGAGGATGCAGCGGCACTGCGGCTTCAGAGCGCTGAGGAGATGGTACATCATTTCCATGTCGAGCATGGATACTTCATCGACGATGACCAGGTCGGCCGGCAGCATCTTCGTTTCGTTGTATTCAAAGACCTGCATGGCCCCGACGTGGCCGTCGGGAACGAGCAGGCGGTGGATGGTCTTGGCCTTGCGCTGCGTCGTTTCGGCCAGGCGCTTGGCCGCCCGTCCCGTCGGTGCACAAAGCAGGATGCGCAGGCCTTCCTGTTCGGCCAGGCGGATGATGGTCTGGACGACAGTCGTCTTGCCCGTCCCAGGGCCGCCGGTGATGACGGTCATGCCGGACTGCAGGGATTTCTCTACGGCTTCGCGCTGCTTGTCGGCCAGCTCGAAATGGCGCGCATCCTGCCAGCGGTCGAGGAAGAGCTGGACGTGAGTCTTCATGGGCAGGGGCTTCATATTCCCCATTTCGCCGATGCGCCCGGCAATATATTCCTCTTCTTCATAGGCTTCCGGCGTGTAGACGTACAAAGTCCCTTCAAAATCGGCCGTACAGAGCTGGCCCACTTCGATGGCTTCCCGGAGGATGTCGTGCAGCCCCAGGGCATCAGCCTGGAGGATGAAAGCCGCCCGCCGGACCAGTTCCGTATCTGGGATACAGACGTGGCCATTCTGGGTCATCGTCCGCAGGACATAGGTCAGGCCGGCGCTGAGGCGCTGCGGGTCCTGCCGGTCCATGCCGTAGGCCAGGGCAATCTGGTCGGCCGTCTTGAAGCCGATGCCGTCGAGTTCAGCGATCATGCGGTACGGTTCTTCCGTCAGGACGTAGTGGACGTCGTCGCCGTATTTCTGCAAGAGCCGGCTGGCATAACGGCCGGCGACGCCGTGCTGTTCCAGGTCATAGGCGATGTCGTTGACCTGTTTTTCTTCATAGAAGGATTCCGTAATGACAGCCAGCTTCTTAGGGCCGATGCCTTCGACTTCCAGGAGCCGCTGCGGGTCTTTTTCCAGTACGGCCATGGTATCCTTGCCAAAGGCTGCGACGACGCGGTGGGCCAGGGCCGGTCCCATGCCCTTGACGGCGCCGCTGCCCAGGAAGCGTTCGATGCCGTCGACCGATTCGGGGATGATGCGGCTCCAGCCGTCAGCGGCGAACTGGCGGCCATAGCGCTTATGCTGGACCCAGTGGCCCTTCACTTCCAGGCGGTCGCCGACGAGGGGTTTCGTCCCGTGGCCGGTGACGGTATATGTCGCATCATCGTCTTCATCGTGCAGGCGGAAGACGCGGTAATCCGAATCGGGCGCTTCAAATAAGAGGCGTTCCGCAATGCCTCGTACTACGATTTGTTCCATCTTCACAGCCCCATATGCTCCCGTTCGTATTTCTTGCTCTCATCCATGATGCACTGATAAATACGCCGCAGATACGGCGACAATTCCTTCTGGACGGTCAGATTGGCGATCTTATCCAGGACCTGCCGTTCCCGGCGGGGGTCATAGATTTCCATATGATGCTCCTTCTTATAGGCGGCGACTTCAGCGACGACCTGCATGCGCCGTTCCAGTATTTTCGTCAAATCCCGGTCCAATACGTCGATTTCCCGACGACATTCTTCTAATTCCATACACTAGCCCTTCCCTTCTGCATAATACCTTTATTATAACAAAAAAAGCGGGTTCAGGCCATTTTATTCATCTTGTACCCTCTATACAAAATCGGATTTGAAAATTAGTAACCCTCTCATCGCCTGTATGCGATTTCGTAGGGGACGTCCTGAACAAGGCGTCCCGCTGAGAATCCTGTGAATAGCCAAAGTTTATGATGATGCCAGAATGGGCTTTGATGAAATCTCGCAACGGGCCAAAAAGGCTTGGGACAGCCCCTACGCAACCCCAATCGGGGTTAGTTGATTGTTTTGTTTCTGTTTATCTTTCGTCTCAGCTATAATTTTTTGCATACAGAAACAGGACCTGTGCACAGTTATGTGCGCAGGTCCTGTTTAGGTAATCCCGATTCAATTAGTGAGCTCTGGTCAACAAGGCCACGGACTCGACGTGATGGGTCCGCGGGAACATGTCCACGGGCTGTACTTTGGTGGTGTGGTAGCCGTGCTGGTCGAGGTAGGCCAGGTCGCGGGCCAGGGTGGCCGGGTTGCAGGAGACGTAGACGACGCGTTTGGGTTTGCTCTGGGCGATGGCTTTGAGGACCGGTTCGCCGCAGCCGGCCCGGGGCGGGTCGAGGACGATGACGTCGGGACGGACGCCGTTTTTGATAAGTTCCGGCAGTTTGTAGATGGCGTCGCCTAAGATGAACTGGGCGTTGCCGACGCGGTTGTCTTTGGCGTTGCGGACGGCGTCGCGGATGGCCGGGGCGACGATTTCGATGCCGTAGACCTGCTTGGCTTTCTGGGCCAGGAACAGGGTGATGGTCCCGGTGCCGCAGTAGACGTCGGCCACGGTTTCGCCGCCTTTGAGGTCGGCAAAGTCGAGGGCCGTTTCATAGAGGCGCTGGGCCTGTTCGCTGTTGACCTGGAAGAAGGACTGGGCGGAAATGTGGAAGGTCAGGGGTCCGATGGAGTCGTGGATGGTCCCTTTGCCGTAGACGGTCTTGGTCTTGGGTCCCAAGATGACGTTGGTGTGGCGCTTGTTGACGTTCTGGACGACGCTGGTCAGGCCCGGGATGTCGCGGCGCAGACGCTGGACCAGGTCTTTCATGTGCGGCACCATATCGCAGGCCGTGACCAGGCAGACCATGATTTCACCCGTATGGACGCCGACGCGGCCCATGATGTGGCGGACGATGCCCGTCCGGGCGTCTTCGTCATAGGCGGGGATCTTGAAGTCCTTCATCCACTGGCGGACGACGGCGACGATGGCGTTGTTCCCTTCTTTCTGGATAGCGCAGTCCGTCACGTCGATGACTTCGTGCGTAGCCGCAGCGAAACAGCCGATAGCGACTTTGCCCTTGCCGGCAGCGGCGACGGGGAACTGCATCTTATTGCGGTAATGCCAGGGCGTATGGGCGCCCAGGGTCGGCAGGACGTCGAGGCCCTGCAGGTGGCCGATGCGTTCCAGCGCATCCCGGACCTGCTGGCGCTTTTCCTTCAATTCCCCTTCATAGCTCAGGTGCTGGAGCTGGCAGCCGCCGCAGCGGTCGTAGACGGGACACTGGGGCTGGATCCGGTCCGGCGAGGGCTTCAGGACTTCGACCAGGGAAGCCGTGGTATAGGTCTTCTTGACCAGGGTAATGCGGGCCCGCACGGTTTCACTGGGCAGGGCGAAGGGCACGAAGACCGTAAAGCCTTCATGGCGTCCGACGCCTTCGCCGCTGCTGCCCAGGCGGACGATGGATATATCATAGGTTTTCCCCTTCTGGACGGGGATTTGCCGTGTTTCTTTCATGGGATTCCTTTCTATTTAGACGATGATTTCGCTGATGACCGGTTCCTGGACGGGAGCCTGTTCGGCTGTGACGATGATGTGGTCGGCGACCTGCCGGGCCAGGGCCATCATATCGGCGCCTTCCTTGCCATATAAGGTGAACAGGGCTTCGCCGGGACGGACCGGGTCATAGAGCTCTTTGAACAGGCGGATGCCGACCATGGGGTCGATGGCATCTTCCTTGCGGGCCCGGCCGGCGCCCATAGCCATGGCGATTTCGCCGAGGGCCCGGCCGTCGATGCGGGTGATGCAGCCTTCATCGGTGCAGACGGCCGTAAAGACCTGGGGCGCCTTGGTGAGGGGCCGCTTGCCGATCCACGACGTACTGCCGCCCTGGGCCTTGACGAATTCCCGGAACTTAGCCAGGCCCTTGCCGGAAGCGACGAGGTCGCGGATCATGGCTCTCCCCTGCCTTTCGTCCTGGGCCTTGCCGCCGACGATGAGCATCTGGGCGCCGATGGCTTCGACGACTTCCATGAGCCGCCGGCCGCCTTTGCCCGACAGGGCTTCGACGGCTTCATCGACTTCCAGGCAGTTGCCGATAGCCGTGCCCAGAGGCGCTTCCATGGACGTGACGACGGCCCGTGTCGGCCGGCCGGCGAGGTTGCCGATGCCGACCATGGTCCGGGCCAGTTCCCGCGCCCGTTCTTGGGTCTTCATGAAGGCGCCGTCGCCGTATTTGACGTCGAGGACGATGGCATCGGCACCAGAGGCGATTTTCTTGCTCATGATGGAGCTGGCGATGAGAGGGATGCTCTCTACCGTCGCCGTCGCGTCGCGCAGGGCGTAGAGCAGCTTATCAGCCGGTGCGATTTCGCCGGACTGGGTGATAAGGGACAGGCCGATGCGGCGCACTTGTTCCAGGAACTGTTCTTCCGGCAGGACGACGTGGAAGCCGGGGATGGATTCCAGTTTATCTGCCGTGCCGCCTGTGAAGCCCAGGCCGCGGCCGCTCATCTTGGCGACGGGGACGCCGGCTGCCGCCACTAAGGGCGCGACGATGAGCGTCGTCGTATCGGCAATGCCGCCGGTGCTGTGTTTGTCGACTTTGATGCCCGGAATGGACGACAAGTCGACCATATCGCCGGAATGGGCCATCGCCAGGGTCAGTTCCTTCGTTTCTTCATAAGTCATGCCCTGGAAATAGACGGCCATGAGCCAGGCCGCCGCCTGGTAGTCGGCGACGCGCCCTGCCGTATAGTCAGTGATGAAGCGCGAGATTTCTTCTTTCGTCAGGACCTTGCCGTCCCGTTTGTGTTCGATGCAGTCGATGGGCCACATAGGATCACCTCAGTTCCGATAAAAAGCTGGTACCGAATTCAAGGCCTGTCAGGCCGAAATTATCCATGATGCTCATGCCCAGGTCGGCATAGGTCTGGCGGAGCCCTAAGTCGACCGATTCCTTCAGGGCCGGGCTGTAGAGCAGGAGCGGTACCCGTTCGCGCGTATGGTCCGTGCCGTGCCAGGTCGGGTCGTTGCCGTGGTCCGACGTGATGACTAGCAGTTCGTCGTCGTGGATTTCCGTCAGGAGCTGGCCCAGTTCCTGGTCGAAGGCTTCCAGGCAGTCGGCATAGCCCTGGACGTTGCGGCGGTGGCCGTACATGCTGTCGAAGTCGACGAAGTTGGCCATGAGCAGGCCCTTATCCTGGCGATGAGCTGCCAGCTGGGTCCGCAGGGCTTCCATGTCTTCGTGGTTGTTGGCCGTGTGGTACGATTCGGTCAGGCCGATGTGGGCGTAGATGTCGCCGATCTTACCGACGCCGACGACGGCATAACCCGCTTCGGACAAATAGGAGAAGACCATTTTCCGCTTGGGCAGACGGCTGTAATCGCGGCGGTCACCAGTGCGGACGAAATGGCCCTGGGTCCCGATGAACGGCCGGGCGATGATGCGCCCTACTTCATAAGGGCCGACACAGACTTCGCGGCGCGTAATGTCGCAGATGCGGTACAATTCTTCCAGGGGGATGACGTCGTTGTGGGCGGCAATCTGGAAGACGCTGTCTGCCGACGTGTAGACGATGGGCAGGCCCGTGCGGAAATGTTCCGGCCCCAGGCGTTCGATGATTTCCGTGCCCGACGCGATTTCATTGCCAATGTAGCCGTAGCCCGTCTTTTCCGTAAAGGCTTTCAACAGGTCCGGCGGGAAGGCATCGGGGAAGGTCGGGAAGGGATTTTCCACGGGATTGCCCATGAATTCCCAATGGCCGCTGGTCGTATCCTTGCCGGCCGAGATTTCCTGCATGAGGCCATACGAGCCGACGACATCGGCCGGTTCCGCATGGATATGGGCGACGCGGCCCAGACCCAGGCGGCGCAGATTAGGCACCTTCAAGGGTACATTGGCGTCGATGTGACCATACGTGTCGGCTCCTTTGTCGCCGAATTTTTCGGCATCCGGTGCATCGCCGGCGCCGACGCTGTCCGTGACGATGACGATGATGCGATTGAATTTCATAGGGTTCCCTCCTTATAATCCCGGCAGATATTTGCGGGCTTTTTCAAAAGCTGCGATAGTCTTGGCATCGGTGATTTCGTTCTTATCGATGAGGTCTTCCATTTCCTTGGGCGTGTAGTATTCGACGTTCATGAATTCGTCGTCGTCGAGGTGCTGCTTCCCTTTCTGGAGGCCCCGGGCCAGATAGAGGTAAATCCGTTCACTGCAGAATCCCGGCGACGTATAGGTATAACCTAGGGGCAGGATTTCCGAAGCCGTGACGCCTGCTTCTTCTTCCAGTTCCCGGGCGGCGCAGTAATCGGGCGATTCGCCGTCGTGTTCGATTTTGCCGGCCGGCACTTCCAGCATGACCTGGGCGGCAGCATAGCGATACTGGCGGACGAGGATAATCTTGCCGTCATTGGTCAGCGGCAGGATGGCGCAGGCGCCGAAATGCCAGACCGCTTCGCGCGTGGCCGTCTTCTTTTCGCCGCCCTGGCCGTCGTCGATGGAAACCGTATCGACCGTGACGTGCAGGACCCGGCCCTTCATGATTTCTTTACGAGAAACGAGTGTTTCTTTGCTGATACTCACTTGATTCATCATCCTTTCAAAAAAAGGCTCCCCTAATAGGGGAGCTGGCAGCCGCAGGCTGGCTGAGAAGTTGTTTTTTCAGTGCAACCCTTCCGGCCCGTTGGGCCACCTCCCCTATCAGGGGAGGCAAAACCCTCCAGATAGGTATATTATCTCATTTTCACTTTTTTACTTTCCCGTGCTGCCGATGCCGCCAGTGCGGATACCACTGGCAGCGTCGTCGTTGACGGTCAGGTACTTCATGAAGATACCCTGACCGATGCGTTCGCCCTTTTCCAGGGTATAGGCCTGATCATTGGTATTGTAATAGGCAATCATGATATGCCCTTCATTGTCGGCATTGTTGTAGTAATCGCTGTCGACGATGCCCGTGCTGTTGGCCAGCATGAGGCCCTTCTTGAAGGCCAAGCTGGAGCGGATGAAGATGGAAAGGTATTCATCGTCTTCCATGAAGGCCTTCAGCCCAGTCGGGACGACGGTGACGGCATGCGGTGCCAGGACCGTCGTTTCTGCGGCTTCCAAGTCATAGCCGGCACTCTTGGCCGTCTTGCGGACGGGAAGATGGATGCCACAGCCTTCATAGGCCGTGACGATTTCAAATCCTCTGCCTGCCATAAGCCCTACCGTTTCTGACGGTCGTGATTGTGACCGCCGCGGGGACCCCGGCTGCGATGGGACGGGCCTTCGTCGCCGCCGCCCAGGAGGGCTTTGCGGGACAGGTTGACACGGCCCTGGCTGTCGATTTCGACGCATTTGACCATGATTCCATCGCCGACGTGGACGACGTCTTCGACTTTTTCAACCCGTTCTTTAGCCAGCTGGGAAATATGGACCAGGCCTTCTTTGCCCGGCAGGACTTCGACGAAAGCGCCGAAGTTCATGATGCGCGTGACTTTGCCGACGTAGGTCTTGCCGACTTCGACGTCTTCGGTCAGTTTTTCGATCCATTCTTTGGCCTTCTGGCCGCTTTCGCCGTCAACGGCAGCGATGTATACCAGGCCCGAATTGTCGATGTCGATCTTGGCGCCTGTTTCTTCGGTGATCTGCTTGATCATCTTGCCGCCCGGCCCGATGACGTCGCGGATCTTATCTGGCTTGATGTGCATGGAGATGATGCGCGGAGCGTAGGGAGAGAGCTCCTTTCGCGGTTCACTGATGACCTGCATCATCTTGCCCATGATGTGCATACGGCCTTCGTGGGCCTGTTTCAGAGCCTGGGCCAGGATTTCACGGCTGAGGCCTTTGATCTTGATATCCATCTGAATCGCCGTGACCCCTTTCATGGTACCGGCGACTTTGAAGTCCATGTCGCCCAAGGCGTCTTCCATGCCCTGGATATCGGTCAGGATAGTGAAGTCATCGCCTTTGGTGACCAGGCCCATAGCGACACCGGCAACGGGCGCTTTGATGGGCACGCCGGCATCCATCAGGGCCAGGGTGCTGCCGCAAACGCTGCCCATGGAGCTGGAGCCGTTCGATTCGAGGACTTCCGATACGACGCGGATGGCGTACGGGAATTCTTCTTCACTGGGCATGACCTGGGTCAATGCGCGTTCTGCCAGTTTACCGTGGCCGATTTCACGACGGCCGGGACCGCGGGACGATTTCGTTTCGCCGACGCAGAAGGACGGGAAATTGTAGTGGTGCATGTAGCGGCGGTCTGTTTCCAGGCCGACGCCGTCGATGTGCTGGCATTCCGACAGCGGAGCCAGGGTGCAGAAGCTCATGATCTGCGTCTGGCCGCGGGTGAACAGGCCTGTGCCGTGAGTGCGGGCAAAGAGGCCGACTTCGCAGCTGACCGGACGGACTTCGTTGACACGGCGGCCGTCAGGACGGATCTTGTCGACGGCGATCATGTGGCGGACGATTTCCTTGATCATCTTCTGCGTGACTTCAGCGACATCATCGGCGTTGTCCGGATAGATGTCGGCAAAGTGTTCATAAATGTCGGCTTCGACAGCGTCCATCTTTTCTTCGCGTTCGACTTTGTCAGCCGTGAAGATAGCCGTCTTCATGGCTTCTTCGCCATAAGCGTGGACAGCTTCGACGATATCTGCCGGCGGTTCTTTTTCGACGAATTCCTGTTTCGGTACGGAAATCTTGTCGAGGAAGCTGAGCTGGAATTCGACGACTTTCTTGATTTCTTCATGGGCGAACATGATGGCGTCCAGGACCTGTTCTTCCGGGACTTCGTGAGCGCCGCCTTCAACCATGAGGATGGCGTCTTTTGTACCGGCAACGACGATATCCATGTCGCTCTGTTCACTCTGGGCGACGGTCGGGTTGATGATGAACTGGCCATCGACGCGGCCGACGCGGACACCGGCAATCGGGCCGGCAAAGGGGATATGGGACATGCACAGCGATACGGATGCGCCGATCATAGCGGCGATTTCCGGAGCGTTGTCATGGTCTACGCAGAAATCATAAGCCACGACGTGGACGTCATGACGGTATGTCTTCGGGAAGAGCGGGCGGATCGGACGGTCGATGAGGCGGGCAAAAAGGGTTGCCGATTCAGGCGGTTTGCCTTCGCGTTTGATGAAGCCGCCGGGAATCTTGCCGACGGAGTACGTCTTTTCTTCGTAATCGACAGTGAGCGGGAAAAAGTCAGCGTCTTCACGCGCTTCCTTCGAGCCCGTAGCCGTGACGAAAACGGCCGTGTCGCCATAACGGACCAATGCGGCACCGCTGGCCTGTTTAGCCAGTTTGCCGACTTCAATCACCAGCGGGCGGCCGGCGAAATCCATTTGGAATTTCGGTTCTTCCATTGTTACCTCCTTGAATTCACAGGTGATAGGCACTAGTCCGGGAACATCGGCGATATACCCAGGCTACAACCTACCACCCTGTGTCCTGAAAAAAGAGGCTGATGCAGTCACATCAGCATCAGCCTCACAGTATGCGAGATTATTTACGCAAGTTCAATTTTTCGAGAATTGCACGATAACGATTGAGATCGTGTTTCTGCAAGTAACCGAGCAAGTTACGGCGCTGGCCGACGAGTTTCAACAGGCCGCGGCGGGATGCATGGTCCTTTTTATGGCTGCGGAGATGTTCCGTCAAATAGATGATGCGGCTCGTGAGGAGCGCAATCTGTACTTCCGGAGAACCCGTATCGTTTTCATTGGCACCAAATTTAGCTACGATTGCTTTTTTTTCTTCTACGCTTAACATTGTATCTTTCCTCCATGTGTAAAAAAATTGAATCTATTCGCAAAGTGCTAAGTGATCGTCGGAGTCATCGAGACACCGAGCACCCGTACGACATAGCTATTATACTATACCCGGGCGGTTGTGTAAAGACCCGGGCGGTTGTGTAAAGGGGATTTTCGTGGTTCGTGGCTCGTGGCTCGTAGGGGCCGTCCTGTAAAGGCGGCCCGCTTGTGGGAATTCCGTGGTTCGTGGCCAGCGGCTAGCAGCCAGCTGCTCATATGGCCTTGTCAAAAAGGCCGCTTTCGCTTATACTATACTAAAAAGGTTGTATTTAATATTTTGTTAGAAATAAAGGAGCGCTATTTATGAAGAAATATGATGTCATTGTCATCGGTACGGGGGCAGCCAATATTGTGACCGATGCGGCCCTGGCCCAGGGCTTGCAGGTGGCTGTCATTGAACGCGGCCGGTTCGGCGGGACTTGTCTGAACCGCGGCTGTATCCCGACGAAGGTCATGGTCACGACAGCCAACCGCATCCGCGAAATCCGCGAAGGGAGCCGTATCGGCGTCTTTGCCGACAACGTCCGCCTGGATTGGGATATCTTGTCCAAGCGACTGTGGGAAAAGGTCGATGAAAGTCCGGCTATTCAAAGTTATTACGACCAGTTCCCCAATGTCGACACCTTTAACGGCACGGCGTCTTTCGTCGACAACCACACCGTCGCCATCGCCCTGAATGACGGCAGCAGCGTCACTTTGACGGGCGATAAGATTTTCGTTGCTACTGGCGGCCGGACCAATATCCCCTCCCTGCCGGGCCTGGAAGAAGCGGGCTATTTGACGTCGGAATCGTTCTTCGGCCCGTCGTATCCGAAGAAGCCCTACCAGAGTCTGATTATCATCGGTGGCGGCCCTATCGGCTGTGAGTTTGCCCACGTCTTCGACGCCGCCGGCACGAAGGTCACCATGGTCCAGCACAATGTCCGCCTCCTGCCCAAGGAAGACCCGGCCGTATCGGCATTCATCCTCAAGCAGTTCCAGCGCTACGGCATGGATATCCGCCTCAATAAAGACACGGTTTCCGTCAGCCAGCGCGACGGCTTGAAGGTCCTGTCCTTCCGCGACCGCACGACGGGCGAAGAAGGCGAAGTGGCTGCCGAAGAAATCCTGGTCGCTCCGGGCATCCGGCCCATGACGGAACTGCTGCACCTGGAAAATACCGACGTCCGCCTGGACAAGCGCGGCTACATCGAAACGAATGAATTCCTGGAAACGACGGCTGAAAATATCTGGGCCCTGGGCGACGTCAACGGCCTGGCCCCCTTCCGCCACAAGGCCAATTACGAAGCGGAAATCCTGGCACACAACCTCTTTTCCGGAAACGAACCGGAAACGTGGCGCTGGGCCGATTACGATGCCGTGCCGGCCGTCACCTACACCTATCCCGAAGCGGCTCACGTCGGCCTGACGGAAGACCAGGCCGTGAAGAAAGGCTATGACGTCGAAACGGCCATCAACCACTATTCATCGTCGGCCAAGGGCTACGCCATGGGCTACGAACCGGGCGATGAAGACGACGGCTTCGTCAAATTGGTCATCGACAAGAAGACGAAATTCATCCTCGGCGCCCACATCGTCGGCCCCGAAGCATCCATCCTCATCCAGCCTTTCATCAATAACCTCATGAGCGGCACCCACGTCGTCCATCCCATCCACGAAGACATCGCGTCGCCGACGGTCCAGGCCCTGCGGGCCAAACCGCTGACGCGGACCCTCAATCCCAAATCGGTCTACACCTTCAGCGAAACCATGACCCCTCACCCGTCCCTGTCGGAAGTCGTCATGTGGACGCGGTATTATTACGAAGGGAAGTAGGAAAAAGCGGCTGTCCTTTGAAGACAGCCGCTTTTTAGTGGCTCGTGGTTCGTGGTTAGCGGATGGGGTTTTATTTGTAGGGGCGACCACGTGCCTTTTCAGCCCGTCAGGTCATGACTGTAAGGAATGGCAGGACGGTTGCTGAAACGGACCGCAGTAGAGGGGGCGCCCGTTGGATATGGGGACGATTTCTCCAGAAAACTGATTGGGAAAGCACACATATTCTGGAGCGGGCTTGCTGCAGCAAGCCCCTACAATTCCAGGGACTAGCGTAGCTAGTTTTTAGTTGCTAAGGCAATGCGGACCAGGGTCAGCATAATCGGGACTTCGGTCAGGACACCGACGGTCGTCGCCAAGGCTGCCGGGCTGGTGACGCCAAAGAGCGCAATGGCTACGGCAACGGCCAATTCAAAGAAGTTAGAAGCGCCGATGAACCCGGCCGGTGCGGCAATGTCGAAGGGCAGTTTCAGCAGCCGGCAGGCTCCATAGGCAAGGAAGAAGATAAAGAAGGTCTGCAAGGTAAGGGGAATGGCGATGAGGACGATGTGGAGTGGATTCGATAAGATGACCTGGGCTTGGGAGCTGAAAATGATGACCAGCGTCAGCAACAGTCCCCACGTCGTTGCCGAATCGAATTTGTGTACAAAGTGCTGTTCAAAATAATCGAGACCTTTTCGTTTGACGACAGTCATCCGGGTCAGGATACCGCCTGCCAGAGGAATGACGACGAACAGGAAGATACTGACAAAGAGGACACTATAAGGAACCGCAACTTGTGAAACTCCTAAAAGGAACTTGACGATAGGTACGAAAGCGATGAGAATGATTAAATCATTCGTCGCGACTTGGACGACGGTATAGGCCGGATTCCCTTTGACCAGTGTACTCCAGACGAAAACCATGGCCGTACAGGGAGCCGCACCGAGCAATACGGCGCCAGCCAAGTATTGCCGGCCCAGGTCCGCAGGGATCCACGAACCAAAGAGGACGAAAAGGAAGAACCAGGCAATAGCATACATGGTAAAAGGCTTGATGAGCCAGTTGGCAATCCAAGTGACGAACAAGCCTTTAGGCTGGCGTCCTACGGCTTTGATGCTCTGAAAGTCGACTTTCATCATCATCGGATAAATCATGAGCCAAATCAAAATGGCAATGGGAATAGAAATCCCCATGACCTGTAAGGTATCTAAAAAGGCTGGCACAGCCGGAAGGGCATAACCGATGGCTACGCCGACGACCATGCATAACAAGACCCAAAGGGTCAGATATCGCTGAAAAAAACTGATGCCTGCGTGTGATTCATGTTCCATGATAACGCGCCTCCTATAAATAGATAAATTGAAATATATGAATGTTTAATATCTGAAAAAGGGCTTGCTACACGATGACAAGCCCTTTTACTACAAACTACAAACGCTCAACTACAGACTATAATTTTCCCAGGACTTCCCCGCGGACTTCGTCGGGGCGCCAGGCGATGAGGGCCGTGTGGCCCTGGGTGTGGTCGTCGACTTTGTTGATCCAGGCGATTTCGTGGGACGCTTTGGCTTTTAGCAGGGGGCTCGTCGTCCGGGCCTGATAGAAGGATTTGTTGATGACCCACCATTTCGAGCGCAGTTTCGTCCGCTTCAGGTCCGCTTCCAGGCGCAGGGCTTCATAGACCGGCGTCGCTTCGGGCAGGGTGACGATGACGACTTCTGTTTCGTCCCCTTTCAGGCGCGGCAGCAGGTGCTGTACTGACGGCGGCGTCGAACCGTGGGTCCGGCGGATTTCCCGGTCGTAGCTTTCCGTCGATTCCAGGAGCAGCAGCGTGTGGCCTGTCGGCGCCGTGTCGATGACGACGATCTGGTCGTCGGCCGCTTCGACGATGTCGGCAAAGGCATGGAAGACGGCAATTTCCTGGGTGCACGGCGAGCGCAGGTCTTCTTCGATGTAGGCCAGGTCCGACGGGCCCAGGCCGTTGGCTTTGGCCTGGCTCAGGACTTCATCCTGGTATTTCTTCAGCTCTTCCCCTTGGTCGATATGGCTCAGGGTCAGGTTGTCCGTCTGGCTGACGACGTACTGCAAGTGAGCGGCCGGGTCGGTCGTCGTCAAGTGGACGCGATGGCCGCGGCGGGCCAGGCCCAGGGCGATGGCGGCAGCGACAGTCGTCTTGCCGACGCCGCCCTTGCCCATGGTGAAGATGACCTTGCGCTGATGGGCTTCCAGGTCGTCGATGACGGCCTGCAGGGGCTGGACCCGTTCCAGCGTCAGTTCCGTCGCCGCTTCCTTCACTTCCCCTTTGAGCAGGGCCCGGACGTGGTCCAGGCCGGTGATGTTGTACGTCCGCAAGGGAATCTGGAAGCGCGGCAAATCGGCGATGGCTTCGGGTATGGCCTTCAGGGCGGCCTGCTGTTTTTCGTATAACGTCTTGGTCGCATCGTCATCCCACGAGGCCAACAGGCCGTTGACGATGAGCTGCTGGTTGGCAATGCCCAGGGCGGCCAGTTCCTTCGACGCCCGGGCCGCTTCTTTCAGCGGCAGGGCATCGGGACGGGCGACGAGGAGCATCGTCGTCCTGTCCCCGTCGGCCAGGGTCTGGACGGCCTGTTTATACAGTTCTTTCCGCGATTCCAGGCCCGACAGCTGGCCCAGGCAGGACGCGCCGTGTTTGCTCTTCTGGATGAACTGGCTCCACGCCGACGGCAGCTGCAGCATGCGCAGGGTGTGGCCTGTCGGCGCCGTATCGAAGATGATGTGGTCGTAGCCACAGGCAACGGCTTCATCGGTGAGGAAATTGGTGAACTCGTTGAAGGCGGCGATTTCTACGGTACACGAGCCGGACAGCTGTTCTTCCATGTTGCGCAGGGCCGCTTCCGGCAGGAGGCCGCGATAGGGCCCGATGACGCTTTCCCGGTATTCGGCCGCGGCCTGGACCGGGTCGAGGTTGGCTACGGCCAAGTTGGGCACGGCGGCGATGGGCGTGGCCTTATTGGTCAGTTCCATGGAAAAGACGTCTTGCAGATTCGACGCCGGGTCGGTACTGATGAGCAGGACCTTCTTACCGGCATCGGCCAGGGCGACGGCCGTGGCACAGGCGACGGACGTCTTGCCGACGCCGCCCTTGCCGGTCAGGAAGAGGTATTTCGTCTGGACGACGTGAAAGGGATCGTAGAGGATCATTTACAGTCACCTCCGCAACAGCACGACGGGCTTTCCGGTTCCGCCGGCGTGTCACCGCAGCAGCAGGAAGCTGTTTCTTCGGCGCTGTCGCCGCAGCAGCAGCTGTCCCCAGCGGCCTGAGCGGCTTCGAGGATGGCCGGGTCGAAGCCGATGAGGCTGGCAAATTCATCATTCGTCGGATAGCGGCCGGCAAACTGGACGGCGCCGTCGACGAGGATGAGGGGCAGGTCTTCAGGACCGTGGTACTGGAGAAAGTCCGTCACGGCCTTGGTCTGGACGAATTTCAAGGGCGCACTAGTCAGGTTATAGCGGCCGACGTCGATGCCGTGCTGTTTCAGCGTGTCCAGGACCGTCGATACGCGCAAGAGTTCCGGATCGATAGACGGACCGCAGAGACCGGTCGGGCAGCACATTGCTTGTTCAAAGATTTCCATATGTTTCATGATGAAAGACCTCCTAAATAGAAATTTATATATTTACATTTATCAATGTATAAGCTGAAAAAAGGGCCTGCCTCACTGGCAGCGGCAGGCTTCGTCCTCTGCCGACACGGCACTGGGCTGGAATAAGTCGTGAACGGCCTGTTCCAGGACCTGGGCCTGGGCGCGGTTGAGGGAATAATAGACCCACTTCCCTTCCTTGCGGCCTGTGACCAGCTGGGCATCGCAGAGGATCTTCATGTGGTGGGACAGCGTCGGCTGGGACAGGTTCAAGTGTTCCAGGAGCACGCAGGCACAGCGTTCCCCCTGCCGCAAGAGCAACAAGATGCGCAGCCGCTTTTCATCACCCAAAGCCTTGAATACGCGAACCGCTTCCCTTTCCTCCATCACGGCGCCTCCTTTCATATCGAAGTTTATCAATCTATGGTTAGAGTATAGCAGACACATTGACGTTTG
>NZ_JBBMEU010000037.1:0-21201 GCF_040096415.1 Megasphaera intestinihominis | reverse complement strand
TTATCTTTGTTTACCCCAGTATGGGGCATAAAGTAGATTCATGCAATACCGATTTACACAAACTATTTTACACTCCCTGAAAATCTGTTCCACCTTATTCACCTGCTTTTCTTCCCATGTAGATTTCATCCATAAGCGCTTCAAAAGCGGTTACAATCGTATTATTTTGGAGAGCACTAAATTTTTTCTGTTGTTCATCGTATACTAATCCATCATCTTTTTTATACAGCGAATGAAAAAGGACCTTATCCGTGTCCTTGGCACGAATTTCGATATATTTGGCCAAAATATAGCTATGCGTACTGATAAGGATTTGTACATGCTGTCTGGAAAGGGCTAAAAGGCAATCGGCAATAACCGGCAAAAATTCAGGGTTTAAATTGGCTTCTGGTTCATCCCATAGAAGTATCGTATTTTCCGTAATGGTTTCATTCATCAATAATTGCCAAAGAATCCCAATTTTCTTAAAGCCTTCCGCTTCCAATTCAAAATTGATTTTCTGTCCATTTTTTTTGACAATGTAAAATTCGTCGTTGTCAATCGCAATGGTCCCATTAATCAACGGGTCTAACAGTGGCAATATACTCTTTGCCAACGCTGATGGCTGTTTAAGTCCCCAACGCCCGGCACATTCGATACTATCCAGTAAATTCTTGTCAAAGGGAAAGTCATTGTACTTGTGCGCCATAGCTAATAATCCCCGTGAATGGGTCAGCATATCTTTTACCGGCAAATAAACGGCATTGATTTTTTTTGTGAAAAGGCTGTGCTCATAGGACACGGTCTGTACACCAGTATCATCAGACTCCAAAAGATGATGGGTCATGATTTTAGCCTCCTGATCTGTACTAGCAAGAGAAAAATGGCATACGTTCTGCTTTTTATTCCTTGCTAATGACTTCGTCTTAGCGTTTAGCTGGAAACAGGCCTGGAAATTTTCACGATGGTCTGCTGTCAATTCGCAACAACCATATACTGCTTTTAACAGCTGCGTCTTCCCTGTTCCATTAGCTCCAATGAATACATTTATATTCGGCGATAAAGAAATTTTTCCATCCGAAAAAACTGAAAAGTTTTCCATATGAATTTCACATAAAGCCATGACTTATCACCCCTGTCATCTGATTGAAATATCGATTTATAGCAAGGGCTGCCTTTCCCAGCATCCGCCCGGAGAGACAGCCCTTTGTGATTTCGCTTGCTTTTATAATTCTTTGATGAGGTTGACCATTTCGATGGCGCTGGTAGCGACGTCGAAGCCTTTGTTGCCGGCTTTTGTGCCAGCCCGTTCGATGGCCTGTTCGATGTTTTCTGTCGTGATGACGCCGAACATGATGGGGATGCCCGTCTTGAGGGATGCCTGGGCGATGCCTTTGGCCGATTCACCGCAGACGAGGTCATAATGGCTGGTAGCGCCGCGGATGACGGCACCGAGGCAGATGACGGCGTCGTATTTACCCGATTCTGCCATTTTCTGGGCGATCAGAGGGATTTCAAAGGCGCCCGGGACCCAGGCCGTCGTAATGTCTGCGTCATCGACGCCATGACGATGGAGAGCGTCGTAAGCGCCGCCGAGGAGCTTGCTGCAGATGAATTCGTTGAAACGTGCGACGACGATGCCGAACTTCGCACCAGAACCGATTAATTTACCTTCTTTGACTTGTACCATTGTAAAACACTCCTATTCTGAAATATTATGTTAAAATCCATTTTCCAGCAGTTTTTCCATCGTCAGGCCCGAAGACGCCGACGACGGATGACCGACGGTAAAGCTATGGACATATTTCCCGATGACATCCGTTTCCAAATTGACGATAGCGCCCGGATGTTTATCCATGAGCGTCGTATTGGCCATGGTATGAGGGATGATGGAAACGGAAAATTGGCTGCTGCCGACGGATACGACAGTCAGGCTGATGCCGTCGATGGTGATAGAGCCTTTTTCGACGATGAACGGCTCCATGTCCTTGGGGATGGAAATGGTGATGACCCGGGCAATGCCATCGGTGGCAATGCGGGCGACGTGGCCGATGCCGTCGATATGGCCGCTGACGATATGACCGCCCAGGCGGCCGCCGACCTGCATGGCCCGTTCGAGGTTGACTTGGGAACCGCTCTTGATAGTGCTGAACGACGAGCGGCGCATGGTTTCATGCATGACGTCGGCCGAAAAGGTCGAGTCCGTCATATCCGTGACGGTCAGGCAGACGCCGTTGACGGCAATGCTGTCGCCGAGCTGCGTGCCTTCTAATACTTTGTGTGCCTGAATGGTCAGGCGGATGGAATCGGGGCGGCGGTCCATATGGGCAATCGTCCCCAGTTCCTCAATGATGCCAGTGAACATAGGCGCCCTCCCTGTTGGCATTATATGCCGTAATCAATACATTATTGTCATGGAGTTCTGCCGAATCGTAGACCAGCGGCAGGCATTCATCGAGTTCATCGACGCCGCAGCCGCCGACAGACGGCAGGGCTCCGGTCCCACCGATGACCTTGTCCCCCATGAAGGCATAGATCTTATCGACCAGGCGGGCATCGAAGAAGCTGCCCTGGACGGTACTGCCGCCTTCGACGAGGATGCTGGTCAGCCCTTCGTCGTGCAGGAGCTGCAAGGCGTCGGGCAGGTAGATGGTCTTGCCGTCCTGGAGCGGTGCCAGGATGACGCGGACGCCAGCCTCTTTCAGGGCTTTCATCTTCTCTACCGGGCACAGGGACGTCGTGACGATGATGGTCTGCGTCGTCTTATCGGTGACGACGAGCGAATTCAAAGGCGTCCGCCCTTTCGTATCCAGTACGATGCGCACGGGCTGATGCGGTGCATCCTGGCCGGGCCGTTCGATGCGGCTGGTCAAGAGGGGATTGTCCGTCAGGACCGTGTTGATGCCGACTAAGATGCCGTCATAGATGGAGCGCAGATAGTGACCGTAGCTGCGGGCCCATTCGTTGGTGATCCACTGGGATTTCCCCGTCCGTGAAGCTGTGCGGCCATCGAGGCTCTGGGCCAGTTTGATGGCGATGAACGGTTTCTGGACCATCATGTTCTTGATGAAGACTTCGTTGAGCTGAGCCGCTTCCTTCGACATGAGGCCGACTTCGACGGCGATGCCGGCTTTGCGCAGGATGGCCGCGCCTTTGCCAGCCACTAAGGGGTTGGGGTCGAGCATGGCCATGACGACTTTGCCGACGCCTTTTTCGACGAGGGTCCGGGCACACGGCGGCGTTCTCCCGTAATGGGCGCAAGGTTCGAGGGTCACATAGACCGTAGCCCCCTTCGCCCGTTCGCCAGCTTCACGCAATGCCCATACTTCGGCATGAGGCGTGCCGGCCTTATGATGGTATCCCGTGCCGACGATTTCGCCATCTTTGACGATGACGCAGCCGACGGCAGGATTGGGTGTCGTATAGCCCAGGGCGGTCTTTGCCAATTCCAGGGCTTTTTTCATATACTCTGCCGGTTCCAATGTATTCCTTCCCTTCTATTCAGATTCGCAAGATAAAAAAAGGCTATGGACGTAAGATTCCCATAGCCTTTTGAGCGCAACAAAAACACAATCTGTCGTCTTTTCCCATCCAGACTGTACTGTCGGTACCGAAATTGCATCGGTTCAACCCTTGCGGGTTAGCGGACTGTCACCGCCGGTCAGGAATTGAAAGCGCCGCTTTCTCACCTTGCCTCAAAGACTATCCTTATTCATTTGAACTACATGTATGATTTTAGCACATGAAAAGAAGAAATACAAGTCCTTATCGCAAGGACGCGATGGCAGCGGCCCGGTCGTCAGCTCCGAAGACGGCACTGCCGGCGACGAGGAAGGTCGCACCGGCGTCTTTGACGGCCTGGACGGTCTTGGCATTGACGCCGCCATCGACTTCGATGACAGCCGTCGTATTGCCGGCCTGTTCCAGAAGCGCCTTGGCCTGGCGGATCTTATCGACGGCATAAGGAATGAACTTCTGGCCGCCGAAGCCGGGGTTGACGCTCATGATGAGGATCATGTCCAGCTGCCCGGCCAGGCAGGACAAAGTCGATACGGGGGTCGCCGGGTTGAGGGCGACGCCGCCTTTCATGCCGGCTTCGTGGATCTGCTGCAGGACCCGGTCGAGATGGGTGCAGGCTTCCTGATGGACCGTGACGTACTGGACACCGGCAGCAGCCAGGCCGTCGATGTAGGTTTCCGGATGTTCTACCATGAGATGGGCATCGAAGGGCAGCTTGGTGCAGCTACGCAGAGCCTTGACGACGGGGACGCCAAAGGTCAGGTTCGGCACGAAATGGCCGTCCATCAAGTCGAGATGGATACAATCTGCCCCCTTCCGTTCGACGTCCTGAATGTCTTCAGCCAGGCGGGAGAAGTCCGCCGATAATATAGATGGGCAAATGGTTACCATGACTATCGTTTCCTTTCTGCAATGGAAGTGAGTATCTTACAGTATGTGTCATACCGTTCTTTCTGGATATGGCCGTCAGCGACGGCCTGTTTGACCGTACATTCCGGTTCGGACAGATGGAGACACGACGAGAACTTGCAGCCGCCGCTGTAGGGCAGCATGTCCGGGAAGAGGCGCAGGACTTCCTTCGGGTCGAGGTGCTCGAAGTCGAGAGAGCTGAATCCCGGCGTATCGACGACATACGTATCGCTGTCGAGGCGCATGATTTCCGAATGGCGTGTCGTATGGCGGCCGCGCTTGATCTTTTCGCTGACGGCGCCGACGGACAAGTCTTCCCGGCCCAGGATCTGGGACAGCAGGCTCGACTTGCCGACGCCCGACGGGCCGGAAAAGGCCGTCATGCGGTGGGGCAGCAGATTACGCAGGGTATCGAGGCCTTCGCCGGTCTTGGCCGACACGAGATAGACGTCATAGCCGCAGCGTTCATAAAAGGCCTTGTAGGATTCGGCCGTCTCCCGGTCCAGGTCGCACTTATTGAAGCACAGCGTCGGATGGATGCCGCCGTATTCACAGGTCATGAGCATCTTATCGACGAGGAACTGGTTCGGATCCGGCGACTTGGCCGCCATGATGACCAGGAGCTGGTCGATATTGGCCACGGCCGGCCGGCGTATCTGGTTGCGCCGGGGCAGCAGGGCTTCGATGACGCCCTTGTCCTGGCCCAGCTCGGTGATTTCCAGCTCGTCGCCGACGAGGATCTTCGCTTTCAGCAATTTGCCGCGGCGTCGGCACTCGATGAGCCCTTCCCGGCCGACATCGACGTAATAATAGCCGTTATAGTTCTTGATGACGCGTCCTTTTGTCATGTTCCTCCCCTTAGATATACTGGTCCTGTACTAACGAATTGTTGATGTATACTTTGACTCTCGTCTTGCCCGTGCCGCTGACGCTCTTAGAGATGTTGTCGCCGCCGGCCTGGCTGCGGTCATAGACGACGCGCGAGCCATTGTCGTCGGATACGACGATCTGGACATGCTGGCTGGAAGCGCCAGACGGTACGCTGATATTGACCGTCCCGTAATGAGGCGTCCCGGCCGGTTCCTGGTTATTGGCACTGCCATCGGAGCCGCTGGAGCTGCTCGACGGCGAGCTCTGGCTGCTCTGGGACGACGGATATTCGACGGACAAGTTGACGACCTTGCCGTCTTCCGACGTCTGGCCCGTGACGACGGCCTGAGAGCTGTCCTTCGACGAATCGAGGTTGGACACGCTGCCGACGGAATAGCCGGCGCTTTCCAGGGCCTTCACGGCCGCATCGAGGCTCATGCCGCTCGTATTAGGGGCTTCATTCTTGGCCGCTTCTGCTTCTTTTTCGGCTTCGCTCTTACGGCAGACGACGAGGTCGACTTTCGTCCCCTTTTCGACTTTCTTCGGCGATTCCGGGTCCTGGTCGATGATGGTCCCGTCGGCATACTGAGCGCTCTCTTTGTAGCGCACCTTGCCCACAGACAGGCCGATTTCCTTCAGTTTCTTTTCGGCCTCATCGAGGGTCAGGCTCCGCAGGTCCGGTATGAGGACTTCTTCACCTTTATTCCCCTTGCTGACGGTCAGGTAAATGGTCCGGTTGGCCTTGACGACGGCTCCGCCAGACGGTGTCTGGGAAATGACTTCGCCGACTGGCACTTCGTCGCTTTCCACTTCCTTGACGGAAACGTCGAGTTTCTTATCTTTCAGTATCTTCTTGGCGATTTCGACCTGTTTACCCGTCACATCCGGTACGGTAATGTCTTCGGTACTCCAAAAATTCCCAAAGGAAAAGAAGGCCCAGACAAAGGCGACGAGGAAGACGCCGAGCATACCGATGATGATAGTTTTCTGCGAATGATTGCTGATAGAATCCATGAACCGCGTGAAGGGGTTCTTCTTCTTTTCTTTCGGTTCTTCTTCGGGCAGGTCCTTTTCCTTGATAGGCTGTAATTTCTGCGTGCCGAAGTTATACGGACCCTTGCTGATGATCGGCCGAGCGCCGTTGGTATTGATGAAACCCTGGGACAGGCGCAGTTCCGACATCATCTCGCCGATGGACTGGAAGCGGTCGTCCGGGTTCTTGGCCATGGCCTTGAGGATGACCTGTTCGACGAGCCGCGGGATACGGCGGTTGTACTTCGTCGGCAAGGGAATATCGTCCTGGACGTGCTTCAAGGCGATACTGATGGCCGTATCGCCCTGGAAAGGGACGACGCCAGTCATCATTTCATACATGACGACGCCTAGGGAATAAATATCCGTCCGTTCGTCGATATGGCCGCCACTGGCCTGTTCCGGTGAAAAATAATGGACTGAGCCGAGGACGGTACGGTCGCTGTTTTCGACGGAATTCACAGCCCGGGCGATGCCGAAATCGGCGACTTTGATGCGTCCTGTCTCGGTGACCAGGATATTATGAGGCTTGATGTCGCAGTGGACAATGCCGTTGGCATGAGCATTTTCCAGGGCTTCGCCGATATCGAAGGCAATCTGTATCGACGTGTTGATCGGCAGGTGGCCGTGTTTTTCGATGTATTCTTTTAACGTTTCGCCGCGCACGAATTCCATGACGATGTAATGGACATTTTCATCGTAGCCGACGTCGTATATATTGACAATATTGGGGTGTGACAATTTGGCAGCCGCCTGGGCTTCCTGGCGGAAGCGGACGACAAAATCGTGGTCGTTGCCGTATTTTGAATGAAGTATTTTTACGGCGACGATCCGGTCCAGGAGGATATCCTGTGCTTTGTACACGCTGGCCATGCCGCCTGTGCCTACTTTTTCCAATATCTTGTATCTGTTATCTAAGATATGACCAATCATTTTTAGCTATTCCACCACTTTCATAGTCGTTCCCGATTATATGGTTGTTAAAATTGCCGTGATATTATCTTTCGCCCCGTTTTCATAGACGCGGGCAAAGAGATCATTGATGATTTCCCGTTCTGTCCGGCGGTAATCGCCGATAGCATCGTAGAGTTCCTGTTTCTGGATGAATGATGTCAAGCCGTCGGAACAAATCAGGATGCGATCTTTCGGCTGTACTTCAAAGGCTCCGCTGTCGACGACCAAGTTCTCATCGACGCCGACGGCTCTGGTCAGCACATGGCGCTGGGGATGATCCATCGCTTCTTCTTCAGTTATCTTGCCCTTTTCGAGCAGGACCTGGACGATCGTATGGTCGACGGAAATCTGTTTGAATTCCCCGTCGCGGTATAAGTAGATGCGGCTGTCACCGACGTGGCCCCAGAAGGCCATATGACGAGCCAGGGTCACCATGGACACGGTCGTCCCCATGCCCTTGAGCGAAGGGTCGATCAAGGTCTTGCTGAGGATGCTGGAATTCGCATATTGAATGGCTTTCTCCAGCTGTACCGGTGCTGCATAACTAAAGTTCTTGAAATAATAAGCTATCGCTTCTACGGCCGTCTTGCTGGCGATTTCACCGCCTACATAGCCGCCCATACCGTCGGCTACGGCCAGTACGTTTTTCTCGTGGCTGATATAAAAGGAATCTTCATTCACTTTCCGAACCAGGCCGATTTTGGATTCACCGTATGTGCCCAAATTCTCACGTCCTCTCACGGTGTTTCGTTATAGGTACACATTAATTCATATCATATTCGCCGTCACCTGTCAAATTTTTTCGCGTTTTATGCGCAGCTGGCCGCAGGCGGCCTGTATCTGGCTGCCCATTTCCCGCCGCAGAGTGACGGAAACGCCGTGGCGCTGCAAATACGTGACGAATTCATTCATCGTCTTTTCATCGGGCCGGTAGAGGCCGACGTCGTAGTTGTCGTTGATGGGAATGGCATTGACCAGGATGTTCTGACCACCCAGGAGACGGGCCAGTTCCTTAGCGCAGGCGTTGGTACAAGTCAGGCCCTTGATGAGGATGTATTCAAAGGTGACCTTCCGGCCAGTGACATCGAAATAGTGGCGGGCCGCCTTCAGGACTTCGTCGAGGGGATATTTCTCGGCAATCGGCATGATGCGACGCCGCAAGGCATCGTTCGGCGCGTGGAGGGATACGGCCAGGGTGATGGGCATGCCCTCTTTGGCCAGGTCGTACATCTTGGGGACGATGCCCGACGTCGACAAGGCCATGTTGCGATAGCCCAGATAGAGCGTATCCTTTTCGTGGATGAGCTTCATGAAGCGGATGACGTTATCGTAGTTGAGGAGCGGTTCCCCTGTCCCCATGATGACGATAGAATGGAGGTCCGGCGTGACGTATTTGCGGAAAGCCAGGAGCTGGGCGACCATTTCGCCAGCCGACAGGTTGCGGACGAAGCCATTCTTGGCGGACGCACAGAAGGCGCAGTTGACGGCACAGCCGACCTGGGACGATACACAGATGGAATTGCCATAGTCGTGCTTCATGAGGACCGTTTCTACGGTCTCACCGTCAGCCAGCTGCAATAAGAGCTTCACTGTCTGTCCGTCCGGGGCGTCCAGGCGGGACACGACTTCCGGGAAATAGATTGGCAGCACTTCCTTCAGCTGTTCCCGGTCTTTCTTGGGCAGTAGGACCATATCATTCCAGGAAAAGATATTTTGCTTATAAATATAATGAAAAATCTGGTCGGCCCGGAACTTTTTCATCCCCTGGGCGACGAGGAACGCCTGGAGTTCCTTTTTGGTCATATCAAATACATTACTCATGTCAGCCCTCCTTTTTCATGCGGGCAATGAAGAAACCATCCAGGCCGTCGCGCTGTGGCAGGAGCTGGATGAAAGGCCCTTCATGGCCGGGAACGGGAAGCCACTGCGTCGCGTTTTCTACGTGGAATTCCGGATGATTCTTCAAAAAGGCAGCCACGATGCGGCTGTTTTCATCATCATTCATGGTGCAGGTACTGTAGACCAGGATGCCGCCAGGACGGACGCATTGGGATGCACTGTCCAGGATGCGCCGCTGCAGGGCCGGCAGGGTGCGCAGGTCGCTGGGATTCTTGCGCCAGCGCAGGTCGATCTTATGGCGCAGGACGCCGAGGCCCGAACAAGGGGCATCGACCAGGACCCGGTCGGCTTTGCCGGCGTACTTCTGGCCGATGGTGCAGCCGTTCTGGAGCAGGGTCCGCACATTCTTGAGGCCCAGTTTCTGGGCATTATATTCGATGAGCCGCAGTTTATGCTCATGGATATCGCCGCCGTAGACGACACAGGACGGGCCGCCCAGTGTGGCCAGGTGCGTCGTCTTGCCGCCGGGAGCGGCGCAGACGTCGAAGATGACTTCGTGCGGCTGAGGATCGACGATATGGGCTACCAGCTGGGACGGTTCGTCCTGGATGATGGCCCGGCCATCGCGCAGGCATGTCAGTTCATGGATGCCGGGATTGCCGTCGAGGTAGATGCCGTCTGGTGAAATGGCAGCCGGGCGGGCCGGCAGGCCTTGTTTTTCCAAATCGGCCAGCAGCTCTTCGCGGCTGGTCTGGGCCGTATTGACGCGCAGGCACAGCGGCGGGATCGTATCGAAATATTGGCAGAGCCGTTCCGTATCGTCCGGGCCATAGGCTTCGATCCAGCGGCGGACGAGCCATTCCTGCTGATGATAGGTCAGGGCCAGGTGGGCTACGATGTTTTCGCCCTTATCGGGGATGACGAACTGGCTGCGGCGGCGGATACTGTTGCGCAGCATGGCATTGACGAACTTGGCCATGCCCCGGTTGCCGAATTTCGTCGCCATCTTGACGGCTTCATTGCAGGCCGCTGATTTGGGGACTTTGGTCATGCCGAAAATCTGATATAAGCCCAGGCGGATGATGGCCAGGCAGACAGGGTCGAGTTTTTGCAGTTTGCGCGTACTGATCTGTGATATGATCCAATCCAGATAATTCAGGCAGCGCAAGGTGCCGTAAACCAGCTCCGTATAGAAGCGCCGGTCCCTGTCGGCAAATTGATGGGTCTGTATCGCCTTGGAGACGACGATATTGCTATAGCCTTCATCGCGGCAGATAGTCAGCAGGCTCTGAAAGGCAATTTCACGAACGTTCATGGATTCCTCCCTGTGCTTTTAAAGCAGTAGCGAACAGCACAAAAGCAGGGCAACCGTCTTCGTTGCGGCAGTTGTCCCGCTTCTCTGCGCTGAGTCATTTATAATAATTCACCAGCCGTCAAGGCTGCGCTTTGCAGATATTGGGCAGCAGCCATGCGTTTGCGGCTTTCGGGCTGGACTTCACAGATGCGCAAAGCCCCTTTCCCGGTCTGGACGGTGAATTGTTTCTTAGTCACCGATAACACGGTCCCCGGCGCAGCCTGTGTCCCTTCGACGACGTCGGCTGCCCATATCTTCAGGCGCTTGCCATCGTGGCAGATGGTATAGGCACCCGGATGGGGATCCAGCGTCCGGATGAGCCGTTCCAATACGGCCGCATCCTGGGACCAGTCGATGTGGGCTTCTTCCTTGGTAATCTTGGCCGTATACGTCGCCTGGCTTTCATCCTGGGCGACGGCGCGGCTTTCATAGCCATCCAGGTCGGTCAGGACGTCGAGCAGGGTCTGGGCCCCGAGGATGGACAATTTATCGAAGAGGGTCCCCGTCGTTTCCTTGGCATCCAGGGGAATAGCCGCTTTTTTCAGCATCTTCCCCGTATCCATGCCTTCGTCGAGAAGCATGATGGTCACGCCGCTTTCGGCTTCGCCGTCTTTGATGGCGTACTGGATGGGGGCGGCGCCGCGATACTTCGGCAGCAGCGAGCCGTGGACGTTGAGGCAGCCGTATTTCGGGATGTCCAGGACAGCTTTCGGCAAAATCTTACCGTAAGCGATGACGATGATGACGTCCGGCGCCAGGCTGCGGAGCTGTTCGATGACGTCGTCACTGCGCATGGAATCAGGCTGGAAGACGGGGATGCCCAGTTCCAGGGCCTTTTCCTTGACCGGCGAGAAAGTCACCTTCTTGCCGCGTCCCCGCTGTTTATCGGGCTGGCTGTAGACGGCAGCGATATCATAGCCGGCCTGGGCCAATTTTTCCAGGGACGGGACGGAAAAGTCCGGCGTCCCCATGAATACGATACGTAACTTATCCATTAGTCCCCTACTTTCTGTAAATCCGTCGCCTTTTCGATGAACAGATGTCCATAGAGATGGTCGATTTCATGCTGGAAAATACGGGCCAGGAAGCCTTCCGGTTCATAGATGACGGTCTTGCCGTGACGTGTCAGCGAACGGACCTTGATTTTGGAAGCCCGTTCCACTTTGCCGTAATATCCGGGGATGCTCAGGCAGCCTTCGGTATCGACATTGGTTTCGTCCGATTTTTCCAGGATTTCCGGATTGATGAGCTCGATGAGGCCGTTGCCGTCGTCGAGGACGATGAGCTGCAGCGATTCATTGACCTGCGGCGCAGCTAAGCCTACGCCTTCAGCAGCATACATCGTTTCTGCCATGTCGTCGAGCAATTTCTTTATATGTTTATTCACTTTCGTAACGGGTTTCGCCGTCGCTTTCAGGACGGGATCCCCGGCTTTAATAATAGTAAGTACTGCCATGTAACTTTCACCTCATTGTAATAGTAAAAATGCTTATTTTTTTCTATTATAGTATGAAATCGCCAGAAATGCTATAGATTCATCAGAATTGCTTGAAATAGCCCATTTCTCTCCTGCCGTAATTGACAACATTTATAAGGTTATGTTACATCGTCAGCAATGGAAGAAGTAACACTGAGGGCGGTTCCGGACGTATCCTGAAGGGCGCCATGGCCATGAAGTTTCTCAGAATGCTTCTTTCATTTTTTATTTTGCACTGTAAGGGTCGCCACGTGGGGCGCCCGTTCCTGCCCGATGTGGGAATGTACTCACATCCCAGACGGGCTGAACAGGCAGGTGCGATTCCCCACGATTATACGGGATCGACATCGATGAGGACGCCGGTCTGCCAGCAGGCCGGGATGCGCTGCATGGCTTTTTTGATGGCTGTCAGGTCTTTTCCGGTCAGGGACAGGACCAGGCGGTATTTATTGCGTATCTTCTTGATGACGTCTTCGTAAGGACCGATGACGGCGACTTCATCGCCGTGGTCCCCGTTCCAGCTGTTCAGGGCCGCTGCGACGTCGTTGGCCTTGCGCCAGACTTGTTCTTCTGATTCATCCTGGACTAAGATCTTGGCCATTTCCTGGAAAGGCGGATAGCCCAATTCTTTCCGGAACTGGATTTCCTGGTCATAAAAGGCCCGGTAATCCTGGCGGGCAGCGCACTGGATGACGTAATGGTCCGGCGCGTAGGTCTGCATGACGACGCGCCCCGGGATATCACCGCGGCCAGCCCTGCCAGCCGCCTGGGTCAGGAGCTGGAAGGTCCGTTCCCCAGCCCAGTAGGCCGGGATATTGAGCAGGCTGTCGGCCGATAAGATGCCGACGGCGCTGACGCCGGGGAAATCGTGGCCTTTGGCGACCATCTGAGTCCCCAGGAGGATGTCATATTCATGACGGCGGAAAGCTTCGATGATACGGTCGCCGCTGTGCTTGCGGCTGGTCGTATCCTGGTCGAGGCGGATGATGCGCGCCGACGGCAGGAGTTCGTGGAGCTGCTGTTCCACTTTTTCCGTGCCGCTGCCAAAGAATTTGATGTATTTGCTGCCACATGACGGACAGACCGTCGGCACGGGCTTTTCGGCATCGCAGTAATGGCAGCGCAGGTGGGCGGCCTGACGATGGTAGACCATGGCCACGTCGCACGTATCGCATTTGACGACGTAGCCGCACTTGCGGCACATAACGAATGTCGAGAAGCCGCGGCGGTTGAGAAGGATGATGGCCTGCTGCCGGGCTGCCAGTGTCTCTTCCAGGAGATTCAATAAGCAATCGGAAACGACGCGGTAATTCCCGCGGGCCAATTCATCGCGCATGTCGACGACCTGGACCGAAGGCAGGGGCCGCTGGCCGACGCGCTCTGTCAGCTCGACCAGGACATAATCGCCCTGCAGGGCCTTATAGTAGTCGCCCAGCGCCGGCGTGGCACTGCCAAGAATTACGGGGCAGCCGTAGTACGCAGCCCGCTGGCGGGTCACGGCGACGGCATGATAGCGCGGCGCTTCGTCCTGCTTATACGAACTGTCATGGGCTTCGTCGACGATGAACAGGCCGATGGACTGGGCCGCCGTAAAGACAGCCGACCGGGCACCGATACAGATATGACTCGTCCCGTTCTGCATACGCAGCCAGTTGTTGCGCTTCTCACCCTGGGAAAGCTGGCTGTGCATGACGACGACATCGTCGCCGAAGCGGCGCAGGAAACGGCGGACGATTTGCCCGGTCAGGGCGATTTCCGGCACTAAAACGACGACCTGCCGGCCTTCTTTCAGGACCTGGCTGGCCAGCTGCATGTAGACTTCGGTCTTGCCACTGCCGGTGATGCCGTGGAGGACGTAGGTTTTTCCTTGTTCATCGCTTCCGATAACTTTAACTGCCTGGCGTTGTTCCGGTGTCAGCGTAAAGGGAGCATCGCCAGAAAGGGTCGGCAGGATATTCGTCGTCCTGGCCGGCCGCTGGCTCCAGCGGGCCAGGCCTGTCGCACAGAGACGGCGCATGAGGTCGCGGCTGTAGCCCTGGCCCTGCCAATAGGAAACGGCCCCTTCCCCCTTCTCTTTCAAGGCCTGGAGCAGTTCCTGCTGGCGCCGCCGGCCGTGGAGGATGTCTTCGTCATCATCGTGGACGAAGGAAAGCCAGTCTTCCATCTTGTCGGCAATCTGGTTCTTGTAATAAGTCCGGCTGGTCAGGACCTGGCGGGCCAGGGCCGTTTCGACGAGGTCCCTGCCGAAGCGGCGGACAAGGCTGCCCTTTTCACGGCTCCCCTTGTCGGCGACATAGGCCTGGAGCTGCCGCCCTTCAGGACTCACAGGCGCAGCCGGGCCGACGGACAAGATTTCCTGGCGGACCAGGCCCTTCTTGTCGATCATGAACAGGCGCAGGGCTTCGGAAAGGTTGCAGACATAGTAGTCGCGGATCCAGATGGCCGTGCGGATCATTTCTTCCTGGAAGCCGGTCTGCGTCGAAAGCAGGCCTTCGACGGGCTTCAGTGTGAAATCGGCCGGTTCGTCCAGCTGTTCATGGAGGGCGACGACGATGCCCTCTTCCCGGCGATGACCAAAGGGCACGAGGACGCGGCTGCCGACGCGGACGGCCAGACCATCGGGAACGGTATAGGAAAAAGTCTGCTGCAGCCGTTTCGCCGTCGTATTGATGATGATTTCAGCAATCAAAAGGACACCTCCTTTGTATGGGGCTGTCGCACTAAAAAACTACAAACTGCAAACTCAATACCCAAAAAGAGGCTGTCTTAATGGGACAGCCTCTTTTCTGGATGTTCAGTTTATCGAACCGCCTCTTATAAGCCGGCTTCTTTGCGGAGCGTTTCGGCTTTGTCTGTCTTTTCCCAAGGCAGGTCGAGGTCGTTGCGGCCGAAGTGGCCATAGGCAGCGGTCTGTTTGTAAATCGGGCGCTGCAAGTCGAGCATGGCGATGATGCCAGCCGGACGAAGGTCGAAGTTCTTTTCGATGAGTTCGACGATCTTTTCGTTCGGGACTTTGCCCGTACCGAAGGTTTCGACGTGGATGGAAACCGGGCGGGCTACGCCGATGGCATAAGCCAGCTGGATTTCGCATTTATCGGCCAGGCCGGCAGCGACGACGTTCTTGGCGACGTAACGGGCTGCATAAGCGGCCGAGCGGTCGACTTTTGTGGGGTCCTTGCCGGAGAAGGCACCGCCGCCATGACGAGCCATGCCGCCATAGGTATCGACGATGATCTTACGGCCTGTGAGGCCCGAATCGCCCTGAGGACCGCCGATGACGAAACGGCCAGTCGGATTGATGAAGAGTTTCGTCTTGTCGTCGAACAAGCCTTCCGGCAGTTCCGGTTTGATGACGAATTCGAGGAGGTCGCTTTCGATCTGTTCGCGGCCGACTTCGGGGCTGTGCTGTGCCGAAATGACGATCGTATCGATGCGGACCGGTTTGCCGTCTTCATATTCGACAGTGACCTGGGTCTTGCCATCGGGACGGAGATACGGCAGTGTGCCGTCTTTGCGGACTTTGGCCAGGCGGCGTGCCAGGCGGTGTGCCAGGGAAATCGGCAGCGGCATGTAGTCGTCCGTTTCGTTGGTAGCATAGCCGAACATCATGCCCTGGTCGCCAGCGCCGATAGTATCGAACTTATCCGTATTGCCTTCTTTCTTTTCCAAGGCATCGTCGACGCCCATAGCGATGTCCGGGGACTGTTCGTCCAGGGAAACGAGGACGCCGCAAGTGTCGCAGTCAAAACCATATTTAGCGCGGGTATAGCCGATGTCACGAATCGTTTCGCGGACGATGTGCGGGATATCGACGTAGCACGTCGTAGAAATTTCACCGACGACATGTACCATACCAGTCGTTACCAGGGTTTCGCAAGCAACGCGAGCGTTTTTATCTTTTGCGAGAATGGCATCCAAAATGCTGTCCGAAATCTGGTCAGCCATTTTATCGGGATGGCCTTCGGTGACGGATTCGGATGTAAAGAATTCACGATTTTTTGCCATGAGTGATCCTCCTTAAAAAAAAATTCCCCTCATCCATGACTTCATGAGAGGGGCTTCTAATCCCCATCTGCCAGTATATCACTGCTGGAATTAGCACCTTTCATAGCTGAAGGTTGCTGCGACATCACAGGGCCAGTCCCTCCGTCGTCTCTTGATGGTTCTTTATTTGGTTTGCTCATCCATTATAATTCAAGTCCGCCTATTTTGCAAGTGTTTTTTATGCCTAAAAAACATTGTCTACTAGACGTTGCCCTATAGGCAGGGTTATAATGGAGAAGATAGAAAGGATGATTAGATATGACCAAATTGCGGCCTAGAGATATATTCTTCAACGACCCTTATTTTGATTATGCAACCTGCAGCAAGCCCGGCGACCTGCGGCTGGCCAAGCGGGTAGAAGTATTCGGCAAATGGTACAAGACCCCGAGCCTGGTGACGACCCTTCTTTCCCAGGAACGGCTGACCTTCAGCCGCCACACCGGCACAGACCAGGAAGACGCCTTGGTACTGCGCATCTACGAACGGACGGCCGACCGGCTGCTCATCAATACGTATTATACGTCCAAACAGAACCCGGAAGAAATCTACGCCGGCACGATCCACCTCGAACGCTACGATATGGCGCAGACTATGGAATCTTTTTCCTATATGGGCATCATCGACCTGCTCATGCTCCAGACGGACAGTCAGATTCTCGGCTTGACCGACGTCTTTGAAGACGTGCAGATGGCCAAGCACGCGGCAGCCCATGCCCTGGGCATCTATCTCATGGTCATCTGCGACCAGCCCTGGTCCGACGAAGCCGTCACTGGCGGCCAGGAAACGCCGGCCATGATGATGGGCAAAGAAAAAGAAGAACTTCAGCAGCTGCGGGAAGAAAAAGCCCAGATGGACGCCGACCGGGAAGAACTCCTGCGCCTGCGCCTGGAAGCCAAGAACCGCACGGCCGTCCTTTCTGAACTGGAACGGCTGCGCCAGGAACTCGATGCGGAAAGGACGGGCCGCGAACAGGACCGCAAACAGTATGAAGACCGTATCCGCAAGCAGGAACAGTATATCGAAAAGATAAAGGAAACGGCATCCAGCCAGATTGCCGAACTCCTGGCCCTGCGCAAGGAACTCAACAAGCGCCAGGTGCGGCCGGATATGACCAAAGGCCAGGCGCCGCGGAAAGTGACGCCCCAGGAAGCGTCGCGTTCCGTCCGGGACCCGGAAGACCGCGGCCTGGACCTGCCCTCCTTCATGACCCAGCGCGATTATACGCGCCAGCTGGACCGCTTCCTCACGGGCCGTCAGATAGCCCTGGCCGGCGGCGATCCCGACTGGCAGCGCCGCATCCAGCGCCGTTTCGGTGCCGTCCTCCTCATCAGCGGCCAGCCGGGCGATGACCGGATGCTGAAAGAAGCGTCCCTCTTAGTCGTCAACCTGGAAGACGGCAAGACGCCCCTCGTCCGCTGGGCCATTACGGAAGCCAAAGAAAATAACTGCCCCATCCTCTCCGTCGGCCCGACCAACCTCAACGGCTTCGCCAAAGCCATCGTAGGGCGGGTTAGTGGTTAGTGGCTCGTGGTTCGTGATTAAAAAAACATACTATTAAGCCCGAATGGGCTATGATCGAATATCACAGCGGGACGCCTTCCAGGCGTCCCCTACGCACAAGGCCACGGGCCGTGTATTTTTTTGTGATCGGCCCATAGTTTGTAAAGATACTTTTAAAGTTAAATTCATTTGCTAACTGCTAACAGCTAGCTGCTGACTGCTAAAAAGGACTGTCGCACATGCGACAGTCCTTTTTCTGCAAACTCCCTGCTATCAACTATTCTTTTTCGCCATAATGGCAGCCGCGCGGGCTACGATGATGGCAGCGAGTTCGTCTTTATCCATTTTTTCTAATTTTTCCATAGAGCCGTCCGGGAAAAGCAGGGTGGCGATGTTGGTCGTCCCTTTGAAGCCGGCTCCTTCGGCACTGACGTCGTTGGCGACGAGCATGTCGAGGTTCTTCTTCTTGAGCTTCTTCGTGCCGTATTCGATGACATTCGTCGTTTCGGCAGCAAAGCCGACCAGGGTCTGATGGGTCTTGCGCTGGCCCAGGCCATAGAGGATATCCGGGTTCTTGGCCATTTCGATGGTCAGGGTATCGTCGTTTTTCTTGATCTTGTTTTCCGCCGGATGGGCCGAACGGTAATCGGCGACAGCTGCGGCTTTGATGACCAGGTCGCAGTCGTCATAATAGGAATCGACGGCAGCTTTCATGTCACGCGTACTGCCGACATCAATGCGGCGGGCCAGGCCTACAGGTGTCTTGAGGTTATCCGTCGTCCCGGCGACGAGGGTGACTTCAGCACCGGCCATGACGGCAGCCTTGGCGATGGCAAAGCCCATGCGGCCGCTGGAATGATTGCCGATGAAGCGGACCGGGTCGATAGGTTCCCGCGTGCCGCCAGCCGTGACGATGACCTTTTTCCCTTTCAGGAGGTCATTGCGGCAGGCCAGGAGCTCGATGTAGTCGACGATGGTATCCGGTTCGGGCAGGCGGCCGACGCCGTCGATGCCGCAGGCCAGATGACCGCTGTCGGGAGCGATGAAATGATAGCCGAATTTCTTCAGCTTGGCCATATTGTCCTGAGTAATGGGGTTGAGATACATGTTGGTATTCATAGCCGGTGCGATGAGGACCGGTGCCGTCGTAGCCATGACCGTCGTCGACAGCATGTCGTCGGCAATGCCGTTGGCGATCTTGCCAATGATGTCGGCCGTCGCCGGTGCAATGACGAAGACGTCGGCCCAGCGGGCCAGGGCGATGTGTTCTACGTTGAATTCAGGCACATCGTCGAACATGGATACGGCAACGGGATTGCCGGAAATTTCCCGCATCGTCAAGGGCGTAATCAGTTTCGTCGCATGGTCGGTCATGATGCATTTGACTTCGGCCCCCCGCTTGCGGAGCTGACTGGCAATAGAAGCTGCCTTGAAGGCCGCAATGCCGCCAGTGATTCCTAAGACAATCTTTTTCTTTTCCAAGCTCATGGAAAACACCTCCGTGTTATTTAATGCCGTCACGCGGTGCTTCATACGTGATCTTGCCCTGGTCGATTTCTTCCATGGCAATGGAAACTACTTTCGTCGTATCGACGTCGACGAGGGGTTCGTCGCCATCGGTAAGCTGGCGGGCCCGTTTGGCAGCCAGCGTAACCAGCGTATATTTGCTGTCCACTTTAGTCATCAGGGATTCAAGAGTCGGTTTAATTAACATAGTTCATCTCTCCTATTATTTGTACAATTCTTTCGTATGGGCGATGCGATGGGCATTGCGCGTCACTTTACACTGTTCGGCTTTCAAGATAGAAGCCGCTTCGTCGACGGCCTTATCCAAATCGTCGTTGACGATGACATAATCATAGCGGTCGATCCAATCCAGTTCTTCCCGGGCCTTGGCCAGGCGGCCGGCGATGACGTCGTCCGAATCGGTCTGGCGGCCGCGGAGGCGTTTTTCCAACACAGCCCGGCTGGGTGGTACGATGTAGATGAAGACGCCCTGGGGATACCGTTCTTTGACCTGCATGGCTCCCTGGATGTCGATTTCCAGCATGACATGCTTGCCTTCTTCCAACATCTGGTAGACGTACTTCTTGGGCGTGCCGTAGTAATGGTCGTAGACCTTGGCGTGTTCCAGGAAGGCATCTTCTGCCAGGAGCTGTTCGAACCGCGCGTTATCGGCAAAATAATAATTGACGCCGTCTACTTCCCCGGGCCGGGGGTCACGGGTCGTCATAGAAATGGAATACTGGATATTGGGGAACTGTTCCCGCAGAGCAGAACAGATAGTCCCCTTGCCGGCTCCGGACGGGCCGGACACGACGATGAGCAATCCGGAATCATTCATAGCATTACTACTCCTTTTCTGTTTCCCCGTCGTCAGCGGCATCTTCCCAGAAGGAATCGCTGCCGGCGGGAACGATGCGGTGAGAAATCGTCTCGGGCTGCAAGGCCGACAAGATGATCCAGCCGTTGTCCATGACCAGGACCGACCGGGTCTTGCGGCCAAAAGTCGCATCGATGAGGGTATTCCCATCACGGGCATCCTGGACGAGGCGCTTGATAGGCGCCGACTCAGGACTGATGATGGCCACGACTTTGTCGCCCATGACGACATTGCCGAAGCCGATATTTAATAAGTTGAAATTCATCATTCGATATTCTGCACCTGTTCGCGTATCTTTTCGATTTCATTCTTGAGCTGCAGGACCGCTTCGGTCACGGCCAGGTCGCCGGCCTTGGAGCCGATGGTGTTGGTCTCGCGGTTCATTTCCTGGATGAGGAAATCGAGCTTGCGCCCTACTTCGCCGGGACTTTGCAGCATGGCGTGCAGCTGGTTCAAGTGGCTGCGGAAGCGAACGACTTCTTCGGTGAAATCGACTTTATCCGAATAGATGGCCACTTCCTGCAAGAGCCGGTCTTCATCGGGAACGGCGGCCTGGACCTTATCCATGAGGGCCAGGATTTTCTTTTCCAGCCGTTCTTCATAGGCCTGGACGATGATTTCCTTGCGGCTGGCAATGGATTCGACGAGGGCTGCCATCTTATCGGCCCGGCTGAGGAGATCCCGGCTGATATTGGCCCCTTCCCGTTCGCGCATGGCGACCATGCTGTCCAAGGCACCCTGCAGGGCGGCTTCAAAAGGCGGCCAGCTGGCATCGGCATCGATGGCCGGCGGCGTCTGGACGAACCAGTCCTTGGTCAGGGACGTCACATCGCCGAGGGTCACGGCCTTGCCTTCAAAGAAACGGTCGTTCACGTCCTGCAAGGCCGTCTTGACGGCGCCTAAGGCAGCGTGGTCGACGCGGACATCCGGTGCCGCCGGGTCCAGGTCCTGAACGGTGACGAAGACGTCGACTTTGCCCCGCTTGAGGATGGCCTTGATGCCATTGCGCAACCGGTCTTCCAGGGCCAGATAAGCATGAGGCATGCGGATATTCAATTCCAAAAAACGTTGGTTCACAGCGCGCATTTCAAGAGTGACAGCCAGTTTCCCGTCGTTGCCGGAACCGCTGCCAAAACCAGTCATACTTCGCATTTACGAACCCCCTTATTAGTCTATTCAATATCCCATTATACCCTAAACGGCTTAATTTTTGCAATATTTTACCACAAATTAAGCAATTGAACCTCTCCCGCTTATAGAAGCAGGAGATTCTTGAGAAGGTTGCTGTTTAAGTTTCCTCCTGAAATCAGGATAGCCTTATTCTCAAAGGGCTGTCCAAAA